>CALXIA010000008.1 GCA_944388245.1 uncultured Gemmiger sp.
ACCAAGAGGGGCTTAAGCCCCTCTCTTTCAGAATGTGTTCTTTTTCGGGAATAACCCCTTGACAAATCGCTTACTGGAAGAAGCATATGAAAGATTTATGCAGATGTATCATACAGTGCCAAGGGCGCTATGTCATGACGATTTACTTCCATTCAATGTAATTGCTTCAGATTGCAGGGCAGTCTTGATCGATTGGGAGTGCGGAGGAATTCTTCCGTATCCAACATCATTCGCTCGCTTGATCGCACATGGTGAAAATACGCAAGATGCCCTATTCTTTATGACACCAGAAGACAGAACCTTTGCCATCGATTACTATTATGAGAACTTGTTGAAGAACATGGGTATTTCCTACACAGAATGGATAAATGCACTGGAATACTTTCTATTCTATGAATACTGTGAGTGGGTGTTTGTCGGAAATAAGTACAATGCTCAAAACAGTGAATTTTACAAGAAATATTTCCCCATCGCCAAACAACAAGCTAAAAATCTCAAGATGATACAGAACAATTAATTGATGCTATCCCACCTTCTTGTAACATCCATAGCGTTGGGATGATACAGCTCGTCGCAAGCGTTGTATCGCTTGCGGCGAGTTTTTTGTTGGAAAACTCGCCGCGCGCTCACGTTGCTGCTCCTCGCTTCCCCACGAAATCTCGCTGCGCGACCTTCCGTGGGGGCCCCTTCTTCTGGTCGCAAGCGTTGTATCGCTTGCGGCGAGTTTTTCTTTTGTAAAAACGCAAAAACGCCGGGGCTCCTCCCTTTGTGGGGAAGGCCTCGGCATTTGTGTATTTCACCCTTTGTGATACCAGCCTTGCGGGCCGCGGCGGTCCCGGCGGCGCAGAAAGAAGAAATATCCCAGGCAGAGCGCCAGGCTCACCAGCGCCGAGGCGGGCACCGCCAGACCGATCTGGAATACCCCCGCGTCCGGCAGCCGACTCAGCGCGTAGGACAGCGGGATGCGCACCAGAAACGCCGACAAAAGCCCCTGTGCCATCACAAAGGTGGTGTGCTCCCGGCCGTTGAAATACCCCAGGAAACAGAAGGTCAGCGAGACCAGAAGATACTCGGTGGAGCAGGCCCGCAGGTAGGACGCGCTGGCCGCCACCACCGCCGGGTCCTGGCTGAACAGGCTGGCCAGGGTCCCGCCGGCAAAACAGGTGGCCAGGAACATCACCGCGCCGCAGCCCAGCGAGATCGCCTGGGCCAGACCCAGCGCCCGGTCCGCCCGGGACTTGTTGCCCGCGCCCATGTTCTGGGCCACGAAGGTGGACAGAGCCGACATAAAGGCCATCGGCACGATGGACAGAAAAACAAACAGCTTTTCCGCCACCCCGACCCCCGCCGAGGCCACCACCCCCATGCTGTTGACGATGCTGGTGATGATCAGGAAGGACAGGTTGGTCAGAAAATCCTGCAGGGCGATGGGGGCGCCGATGCGCAGAATGCCGCCCACCGCGCGGCCGCCCTGCCGCCAGAAACTCCACACCGGGAAGGGCAGCGGGTGCCGCCGCAGATACCGCGCGGAGAACGCCACGCTGACCGCCTGGGCCAGGATGGTGGCCAGCGCCGCGCCGGAGGCCGCCATGCCCAAGCCGCCCACGAACAGAATGTCCAGCGCCACGTTTACCAGGCAGGCGATGGCCACAAACAGAAAGGGCGAACGGGAGTTGCCCACCCCCCGGAAGATGCCGCTGATCCCGTTGTAGGCGGTGATGAACACAATGCCGCCGGAGCAGATCCGCACATACCGCACCGTTTCGGCAAAGGCCTCGTCGGGCACGTTCATCAGCCGGGCGGCGGCGGGGGCCGCCAGCAGCATCGCCGCCGTCAGCCCCAGCGCCAGCACCGTGAACAGCCGGATCTGGCCGCAGACGGTGCGCCCGGCGCTCTCCGGATCGGCCGCGCCCACCGCCTTGCCCAGCCGCACCGTCGCCCCCATGGTCAGGCCGGTCACCAGCACGGTGATGATCTGCATCACCTGGCTGCCGGTGGCCACCGCCGACACGCTGGCCGTGGGCGAAAACCAGCCCACCACCGCCAGGTCCGCCCCGCCGTAAAAGGCCTGCAGCAGCTGCGACAGCATCAGCGGCAGCGCGAACCGCACCAGCGGCGCCAGGATCGGCCCGGTCAAAAAGGCATTGGTCTGTCGTTTTGCGTCTTCCATAGGCAGCGCCCCTCCTCCGGCGCAAAAAAATCGCCAACAAGCATACACTTGTTGGCGATAATGTATCAAACGAGGTGCGTATTCGCACAGCTGTAGTATAATACAACCGGGAAAACCTGTCAAGTGCGAAATTTATGTCCGGTTCTCTTCCGCCGGAGCCAATTTATGGTATAATAAAATCAGAAAGCAGATCGCGTCGTATCCGCCGCAGACGAGAAGCGGCAGCGGGGCCGCCTTCGTATTTTTTGCGAAAAAGTTCGTCGATAGAATATGGGAAAGGCCGACTGGGCAACAGGCCGGGCGAATGTCCGACCACGCCTGGCGCCAAGGGGGAAGAAAAAATGAAAACCGTAAGCGGCAACCCCAACACACAAAACCCATGGGAGTTGGTATTTCCAGCCGACCACCCGATCAGCCGTTTGCAGGCGCTCTGGCTGGGCCAGAGGGACCGGCAGCCGGTGCGGATGGATTTTCAGGCGGAACTGCCGGCCGGCGTCTCTCTGCCCGCCGCCGAGGCGGCCACCGAGATGTGCCGGTGCCAGTTTCTGATCAACTACGCGGCCCGCGCCCGGCTGGAGCAGGCCACCGCGCCCGGCGCGCAGCTGGAAGCCGGGTCGCTGGTGCTGCTGTCCGCCGACCGGATGATCGCCTGGCTGCTGCTGTTTCCGCCTGTGGGGGCCAACCGGGGCCTGACCACCGCCCAGCTGCATCAGGTGCTGCAACAGCACAGCGTGACCAGCGGCATGGACTGGAATCTGCTGCGCCAGATCCCCAAGCGGGAAGAGCGGTATTTTGTGCCGTTTCCGGTGGCGCGGGGGACCCTGCCGGTGCCCGGCAAGGACGGCTCGGTGCTGGAGCGGGTGCCCCGCGCGCTGGGCGATCGCCCGCCGCTGGAAGGGCTGGGGCTGGCAACCTATAACACCCTGAATCTGGTGCGCCGGATCAACGAGGGGGACGTGATCTGCGAGATCGTGCCGCCCACGCCGGGAAAGGCCGGCTGCACCGTGACCGGTGAGACCCTGCCCGCGCCCGCGGGGCGGGCGGCGGCGGTGCCGGAGGGGCGCAACACCCACCGCGCGCCGGACGGCCGGTTTTTGGTGGCGGACCGGAATGGGCACATCGTCTTTTCCGGGCGCAACTTCCATGTGAACGCGGTGCTGCACCTGGATGAGACCGACCTGGCCCCGGATGCCCAGATCAAGTTTTTGGGAGACATCCACATCCACTGCGACCTGCCCGCCGGGGTGACGATCAAGACGACCGGCAGCGTGCAGATCGACGGGGCCGTGGAGAACTGCTCCATCGAGGCGGGCGAGCACATCGTGGTGTCCAGCGGCGTGCAGGGGCAGGACCAGTCGCTGCTCTACGCCCACAAGCAGCTGTATGCCAAATACCTGGAACACTGCACCGTGTACGCCCGGCAGGACGTTCTGGCCGACTGCATCATCCATTGCGATGTGTTCAGCAACGGCACCGTCCAGGCCTGCACCGGGCGCGGGGTGCTGATCGGCGGCACCATCCGGGCTGCCCGGGAGATCCGGGCAACCATCGTGGGTTCCAAGGCCGAGCGGGCCACCCACCTGCTGCTGGGCGGCCTGCCCTGTGAGGAGCGGGACAGCGCACAGCTGCAGCAGGATCTGGAACAGATCGCGCACAAGCTGGAGGAGGAGGAGGGAAAATCCCCGTCTCCCGGCCGGGAGGCAAAACTGGCCAAGCTGCGGCTGAACCAGTACATAACCCAGGCGAAACTGCAGAAGACGCACCAGGAACTGGAGGGGATGCCGGCGTTGGCCCGGGACCGGGAGGGAAACCCGGTGCGGGCGATCTGCGGCACGGTATATCCCGGCACAAAGGTGACCATAGGCGGCCAATTCCTTGTGGTGGATCAGCTCCGCGAGAACTGCGCCATCGGGCTTGTGGGCGGCGAGGTCGGTTTTTGTGAGAGCAGCAAAGGAGGAGGTAGGGATTGAACAAAGAGATTTCGGAAGAATTTCGCGAGACCTTGAGCCGGTCGGTACAGGAGATCACCCGGCGTTTCGCCGGCATTGAACTGACCGAGACCGAACAGCCTCTCTCGGAAGATACCTGCACCATCCACACGGTGCTGGAGGGAGAGGATCGGGCGGACCTGCTGCTCTGCGCGGACACCGCCCTGCTCATCCGGCTGGCCCGGAACATCATGTGCCGGGATGCGGTGACCGCCCAGGATATCGAGGATGTGGCCACCGAATACTTCAATGTGGTGTGCGGCCGGATCGCCCGGCTGATTGTGCCGCCGCCGCACAAGAATTCCCGGTTCCGGATCCCCCGGTTTTATGCGGGGAGCTATCTGCCGGAGGGGGATCCGGCCAGCCGGTGGAGCATCGGCTACAACAACACCCAGCACGAGAGCCTGCAACTGATCTATCTGGGGCCGCCGTCCGGCAAACGCCCCCTTTCCTAACACGGTACGTAATCCGCCGGCCGGGGAAGCGCCGCAGGGCCTTCCCCGGACACAAGACGCAGAACAGGAGTGAAAGACATGTCGAAGAAAATTATGGTCGTGGACGATTCCCGCATCGCGCAGCTGCAACTTCAGAAAGAATTGCCGGAGGAGGAGTACCAGGTGGTGGCCTGCTGCCAGAGCGGCGAGGAGGCCCTGAATATGTACGAGGAGGCCCAGCCGGATCTGGTCACCATGGACATCATCCTGCCCGGGATGGACGGCCTGGAGACCGCCCGCACCATCCTGACCGCCCACCCCGACGCCCGCATCCTGATGGTTTCGTCCCTGGCCTACGACGACGCGGTGGAGGAGGCCAACAAGATCGGCGCCAAAGGGTTTATCTACAAGCCCTTTGACCAGGATCAGCTGCTGCAGGCGCTGCAGAAAGCCTTCGCGGACGCGTGAGCGGCGCCGACGATACACCGGCGGAAAACGCCAAGGGGAGAGGGTCCTGCTGGCCCTCTCCCCTTTTGGTGAAACAAAACAACGCATTTTTGGGGCAGCAAAAAACCCGCCGCAGGCCAGAACCTGCGACGGGCTGGTTGGGTTGGCGGGATTCGAACCCACGGATGCGGGAGTCAAAGTCCCGTGCCTTACCGCTTGGCGACAACCCAAGGAAAAGAAAAAGCGGAAACCGTGCTGTTGGGCAACCGGGATCCGCTTTTTCTGTGGGGTGGCTAGTGGGGCTCGAACCCACGGCCTCCAGAGCCACAATCTGGCGCGCTAGCCAACTGCGCCATAGCCACCACATAATGGTGCGCCCAAAGGGACTCGAACCCCTGGCCCACTGCTTAGAAGGCAGTTGCTCTATCCACCTGAGCTATGGGCGCACGCCAAAGGTCATTCCCGACTGGGACACGCTGCGCCATATATAATACTATATTTTATGCTTGTCGTCAAGGGCTCGGGCAAATTTTTTCCCGTTTGAGCCCCGCCGCGCGCATCTTTTTGCGTTTTGAAGCCGTTTTTTTACGGTCCGGGGTAGAAAAACACAGATACCCATGATACAATAAACACGCAAGCGAGGCCCGCGCAATAACGCCGTTTGCGAAAGGAAGATGCAACCAATGGGGAATATATGGCACGACATGAATCCCGCCCGCATCACGCCGGAGGATTTTGTGGCTGTGATCGAGATCGAGAAGGGATCCAAAAAGAAGTACGAACTGGACAAGGAGACCGGCTTTATCATCCTGGACAGGATCCTCTACACCTCCACCCACTATCCCGCCAACTACGGCCTGATCCCCCGCACCCTGTCGGATGACGGGGACCCGCTGGACGTGCTGGTGCTGTGCAGCGAGACGATCCAGTCCATGAGCCTGGTGCGCTGCTATCCCATCGGGGTGTTCACCATGCTGGACGGGGGCAAGATGGACGAGAAGATCATCGCCATCCCCTTCAGCGATCCCACCTACAACAGCTACACCGACATCAACGAACTGCCCACCCACATCTTTGCGGAGATGCGGCATTTCTTCAGCGTTTACAAGAGCCTGGAGGGCAAGGACACGGTGGTGAACGAGGAGCAGGGCGCGGAGGCCGCCAAAGAGGTCATCCGCAAGTGCCGGGAGGCCTATATCCAGAAATACTGCTGACCAGGGCGGCCGGCGGTGGCGCGGGGCGCCGCCGCCGTTCGCTTTGTGACTCTCTACAGAAAGGAACCGATCAAGAGTATGAATTGCACTGTCAACATTGCCCAGGACACCTATTGGGTAGGCGCCAGCGACCGGCGGCTGGCCCGGTTTGAGAACCTGTTTCCGCTGACCCGGGGCGTGGCGTACAACAGCTACCTGATCCTGGACGAAAAAACCGTTCTGCTGGATACCGCCGACTATGCGGTGGGCCGCCGCTTTTTTGAGAACCTGGCCACTTTGCTGAACGGCCGCGCGCTGGATTACGTGGTGGTGCACCACATGGAGCCGGACCACGCCGCCACCCTGAGCCAGCTGCTGGAAAACCATCCCGAGACCATCGTGGTCTGCAACGCCAAGACGCTGGCGATGATCGGCCAGTTCTTCGGCATGAATCTGGAGGGCCGCACCCAGCTGGTGGCCGAGGGGGGCGAGCTGTGCACCGGCGCCCACACCCTGCGCTTCATGATGGCCCCCATGGTCCACTGGCCGGAGGTCATGGTCAGCTACGACACCCTGACCGGCGCCCTGTTCAGCGCCGACGCCTTCGGCAGCTTCGGCGCGCTGGAGGGGGATCTGTTCACCAACAAGGCGGACTTTATCCAGAACTGGCTGCCGGAATCCCGCCGGTACTACGCCAACATCGTGGGCAAGTACGGCGCGCCGGTGCAGGCGCTGCTGAAAAAGGCCGCCGGGCTGGACATCCGGCTGGTCTGCCCGCTGCACGGGCCGCTGTGGAAGCAGGACATCGACTATCTGGTGGGCCTGTACGACACCTGGAGCCGGTATGAGCCGGAGACCCGCACCGCGGCGGTGCTCTACGCCAGCATGTACGGCCACACCGAGGCGGCCGCCGTGCGGATGGCGGAACTGCTCACCGAAAAGGGGGTGTCCGGGGTGACGGTACACGATGTGTCCAGCGAGGATACCAGCTGGCTGATCGCGGAGGTCTGGCGGTGCAGCCATTTGGTGCTGGCCTCCCCCACCTACAACGGCGGGGTCTACCCGGCCATGGAGAACCTGCTGGCCGACATGAAGGCCCTGACCGCCCAGAACCGCACGGTGGGCCTGATCGAGAACGGCAGCTGGGCCCCGGCCTCCGGCAAGGCGATGCGCGCCGCGCTGGAGGGGATGAAGAACATGAAGGTGCTGGAGCCGGTGGTCACCATCAAGTCCGCCGCCGCCGCTGCTCAGGAGCAGGCGCTGGACGAGCTGGCCGGCGTGCTGGCCGCCGATCTGGCCCAGGGCTGAGAGCCGGTCCGGCAAGACGATACAACACAAGGAGACGCGCTGTGCGGCGCGTCTCCTTTTTGTTTTGGGCGTTCGGGGCACGCCGGGCACCGAAACTTTACATCAAGGCGGGAACTTTACATTTCGCACCGGGATTTTACACAAATCATGCGCGGGGTTGATAGCGGCCGCCCGGCGGCCCGTGCTACAATGCCTACAGCCTTGAGAAAAGGGAAACCGAGGCCGGGTGGTCCCGGCCGATTGACGCGAAAAAAGGAGTGTCATTGTCATGAAAAAGATCGCAACCGCCGCCCTGGCGCTGGTTCTGGCGCTGGGCCTGCTGACCGCCTGCGGCGCAAACAGCACCGCGCCCTCCTCCTCCGCCGCCGCGCAGGAGAGCTCTTCCACCCCCGCTTCCGAGCCCGCCTCCGAGACCGAGGCCCTGAGCGGCGTGGTCAACACCTCCGGCTCCACCTCCATGGAGAGCGTGGTGCTGGCTCTGAGCGAGGCCTTTAAGGAACTCTACCCGGATGTGACCGTCAACTACAGCGGCACCGGTTCCGGCGCGGGCATCGAGGCTGCCCAGACCGGCACCAGCGACATCGGCCTGAGCAGCCGTGAGCTGACCGAGGAGGAGACCGCCGCCGGCGCGGTGTCCAACGTGGTGGCCAAGGACGGCGTGGCGGTCATCGTCAACCCGGCCAACGGGGTCGAGGACCTGACGGTGGAGCAGATCGCGGATATCTTCTCCGGCAAGATCACCAACTGGAGCGAGCTGGGCGGCGAGGATATGGAGATCGCCGTCTACGGCCGTGAGGCCGGCAGCGGCACCCGCGGCGCCTTCGAGGAGATCGTGGGTGTGGTGGACGCCTGCCAGCTGACCAACGAGTATAGCAGCACCGGCGATCTGGTGGGCAACGTGGCCGGCAATGAGAACGCCATCGGCTACGCCTCCCTGTCCGCCGTGGACGACACCGTCAAGGCGGTGAAGGTGGGCGGCGTGGCCTGCACCGAGGACACCATCAAGGACGGCAGCTACGCCATCCAGCGGCCCTTTGTGATGGTCACCATGGAGGGTGTGGCTTTGAGCGACGCGGCCCAGGCCTTCCTGGACTTCGCCATGAGCCCGGACGCCGCCTCCATCATCGCCGCGGCCGGCGCGGTTTCGGCCAACGGCTGACCGCGGCCTGAACCCTGAACCCCGGCTCCCCGGCCCTGCGCGCGGGGAGCCCTTTTTGCGAAAGAAAGGTTGGTAGCTATGCAGCCACAAGCACGCGGCAAGCGCGCCTTCCGGGACGGCATCGAGAACGCGATGCGGCTGATCTTCACGGTCTGCGGTTTCATCGCCATCGCCTTCGTGCTGCTGATCTCGGTCTACCTGATCCTGAGCGGTCTGCCCGCCATTAAAGAAGTGGGCCTGTTCGACTTTCTGCTGGGCGCCCGCTGGGATTCCACCAACAAGACCGATCCGGCCTACGGCATCCTGCCCTTCATCCTCACCTCCATCTGGGGCACCTGCGGGGCCATCGTGATCGGGGTGCCGGTGGGCATCCTGACGGCGGTGTTTCTGGCCCGGGTGGCCCCGCCCCGGCTGGCGGCGGTGGTGCGCCCCGCCGTGGACCTGCTGGCGGGCATCCCCTCGGTGGTCTACGGCCTGGTGGGCATGATGGTGCTGGTGCCGTCCATCAAGGACCTGTTTGACCTGAAGGCCGGCGACAGCCTGCTGGCCGCCATCCTGGTGCTGGCGGTGATGATCCTGCCCTCCATCGTCAGCGTTTCCGAGACCGCCCTCAAGGCGGTGCCAAAGGAGTACGCCGAGGGCTCGCTGGCGCTGGGCGCCACCAGCCTGGAGACCGATTTCAAGGTGATCCTGCCCGCCGCCCGCAGCGGCGTGGCCGCCTCGGTGGTGCTGGGGGTGGGCCGGGCCATCGGGGAGGCCATGGCCATTCTGATGGTGGCCGGCAACGCCGCCAACATGCCCGGCCTGTTCAAGAGCGTCAAGTTCCTGACCACCGCCATCGCCAGCGAGATGAGCTACGCCAGCGTGGGCAGCTTGCAGCGCAACGCGCTGTATTCCATCGGGCTGGTGCTGTTCGTCTTCATCATGCTCATCAACATCCTGCTGAACAAGGTGCTGAAAAAGAACAAGGAGTGAATACTATGCGGACCTCTGTGGACGCCCCCCGCGGCCTGAGCGCCCGGCGCCGCGCCTGGCACGGGGCGGTGCGCGCGGCCATGTACCTGAGCGCCGCGCTTACCTGCGCGCTGGCGCTGGGGCTGATCGGCTATATTCTGTGGCGGGGGCTGCCCGGGCTGTCCTGGGAGTTCCTCACCACCCAGGAGAGCATCCTGAAGGGCACCGACGGCATCCTGCCCGCCATCCAGAACACGATCTACGTCATCCTGGTCACCCTGGTGATCGTGCTGCCGCTGGGGGTGGGGGCGGCGGTCTACCTGACCGAATACGCCACCAACCGCCGCCTGACCGGCGCCATTGAATTCGCCACCGAGACCCTGGCGGGCATCCCCTCCATCCTGTACGCCCTGGTGGGCATGCTGGTGTTCTGCCAGTTCTGCGATCTGGGCACCACCCTGCTGGCGGGCTCGCTGACGTTGGTGATCATGACCCTGCCCACCATCATCCGCACCACCCAGGAGAGCCTGAAGGCGGTGCCCGCCGGCTACCGGGAGGGCGCGGCCGGCCTGGGCGCGGGGCGCTGGCACATGATCCGCACCATCGTGCTGCCCTGCGCGCTGGACGGCATCGTGACCGGCTGCATCCTGGCGGTGGGCCGGATCGTGGGCGAGTCGGCGGTGCTGATCTTCACCGCCGGCATGAGCACCTCGATGCAGAACTTCTTTGGCAGCGGCGGCCTGGTCAAGAGCAGCGGCGCCACCCTGACGGTGGCCCTCTATGTCTACGCCAAGGAACGGTATAAATACGACAACGCCTTTTCGGTGGCGGTGGTGCTGCTGGCGCTCACCCTGCTGATCAACCTGGCGGCGGGGGCCGCCGGCAAACGGGCGAAACGCAAGGAGGAGCGATAAGATGAATCCCACCATTCTGGAAGCGAAGGATCTGGACCTGTACTACGGCCAGACCCAGGCGCTGAAAAAGGTGAATATCCAGATCCCGGAGCGCCGGATCACCGCCCTGATCGGGCCGTCCGGCTGCGGCAAGTCCACCTTCCTGCGCACCATCGACCGGATGAACGATCTGGTGGCCGGCGTGCGGGTGGAGGGTGAGATGCTCTACCGGGGCGAGAATGTCTACGCCCCCGGCGTGGACGTGACCTGGCTGCGCCGCAAGATCGGCATGGTGTTCCAGAAGGCGAACCCTTTCCCCATGAGCATCTACGACAACATCGCCTACGGCCCCCGCATCCACGGGGTGCGCAAAAAGGCCGAGCTGGACGCGCTGGTGGAGAGCAGCCTGCGGGGCGCGGCCCTCTGGGACGAGGTCAAGGACCGGCTGAAAAAGAGCGCGCTGGGGCTGTCCGGCGGCCAGCAGCAGCGGCTGTGCATCGCCCGGGCGCTGGCGGTGCATCCGGACGTGCTGCTGATGGACGAGTCCACCAGCGCGCTGGACCCGGGCAGCACCATGCGGATCGAGGAGCTGATGACCGAACTGAAGAAGGAGTACACGGTGGTGATCGTGACCCACAACATGCAGCAGGCCGCCCGCATCAGCGACCACTGCGCCTTCTTCCTGCTGGGGGAACTGGTGGAGTACGGCCCCACCGAGACCCTGTTCAGCCACCCGGCCGACAAGCGCACCGAAGATTACATTACCGGCCGGTTCGGCTGATGGGAGGAGTTTGGCATGAATCGTGAGTATTATGACGGGGAACTGACCCGCCTGGACCAGCTGGTGCAGACGATGGGCGCCCAGGTGCTGGCGGCGCTGGACGAGGCGGTGGCCGCCGCGGGCGGCCCGGACAAGGACCGGGCCGAGCGGGTGATCGCCGGGGATACCGAGATCGACCGGATGGAGCGGGAGATCGAGCAGCTCTGTGTGACCCTGCTGCTGCGCCAGCAGCCGGTGGCCGGCGACCTGCGCCGGGTGAGCACCAACCTGAAGCTGGTGACCGACCTGGAGCGGATCGGGGACCACGCCGCCGACATCGCGGAGATCGTGCGCACTTTGGACGCGCCCCTCACCGCGCCGCTGGCCGAGATGCTGGGCATTGCCCGGGCCATGGTGGAGAGCGCGCTGCGCGCCGCCGCCGACCAGAACCTGGAGGGGGCCCACGCCACCATCCAGCGGGACGACGAGGTGGACGCCGCCTTCTGCCGCCTGAAGGAGGGCTTCATCCGCCAGGTGGCGGCGGGCAGCGAGGACGCCGACGCCATCCTGGACGGGCTGATGATCGGCAAGTACGCCGAGCGCATCGGGGACCACGCGGTGAACATCTGCGAGTGGGTCATCTGCCGGGGCACCGGCCTGTACCACGACCAGCGGATCATGTGACCGGCAAAATAATAAAAAACCGGGGCGGGCGCGTAAAGGGTTTACGCGCCCGCCCCGGCTGTGTATGGAGATAAAGGATCACCGGATAAAGTTGGTGCGCACCTTCTCCTCGTTTTCCGGCAGGGAGACCCCGGCCGCCTTGCCGGCCGCCAGGCAGCGCAGCATCCAGGCCATGTTGCGGCCCAGCTGGCGCATGGTCTGCATGCCCTCGCCGTCCTGGCGCACCTGGTCGGGGGTGTTGCCGTGGACCATGTTCCAGTACTGGCTGGAAACGATGGGCATCTGGTTGATGGTGAAGTATTTGTTCAGCTGATCCAGCGCGGCGGTGGTGCCGGCGCGGCGGGCGCTGACCACCGCGGCGCCCGGCTTGTAGCGCAGCGCCGCCCCGCCCGCGTAGAACAGCCGGTCCAGAAAGCCGGTCACGCTGCCGCTGGCCGCCGCGTAGTGCACCGGCGAGCCCACGATCAGCCCGTCCACGCCGTCCAGCAGTTCCAGCGCCCCGTTCACCTTGTCCTTCTGCACGCAGCGGCCGGTCTTGGCGCAGCCGCCGCAGCCCAGGCAGCCGCCGGCGGGCGCAGGCCCGATCCAGAACTCCTGGGCCTCGATCCCCTGCTTTTCCAGCTCGGCCGCGATCTCGGCCAGGGCGGTATGGGTGCAGCCCTCCCGGCGGGGGCTGCCGTTGATCAGCAGTACCTTCATGACGATCCACTCCTTGTTTTTCTTTTATTGTACCACACGCTGCAAGCCCCCTCTTGCTTTTTTTGCCGGAAACCGCTACACTCATAGCATGGGGGTTTGCGGGGCAAACGCCCGTTTCCATTCTATGAGAAAGCGGAGGTCGTTCATCCGTGAGCGCAGCATCCATCGACAACAGCGCCAACCCGATCCTGCAGGGCAGCATCGGCAAGCAGCTGCTTGTGTTCTTTTTTCCGATCTGGCTGGGCACCTTTTTCCAGCAGCTGTACAACACCGCCGACGCGCTGATCGTGGGCCGGTTCGTGGGCACCCAGGCCCTGGCGGCGGTGGGCGCCACCAACACCCTGGTCAACCTGCTGGTGGGCTTCTTTGTGGGGCTGGCCAGCGGCGCGTCGGTGGTGTTGGCCCAGCGGTACGGCGCCCGGGACCTGGCCGGGGTGCAGAAGGCCGTACATACCAGCATCTGGCTGGCTGTGACCGGCGGCGCGGCGCTGATGGCGGTGGGCATCCTGTTCGCCCGCGGCGCGCTGCAGGCCATGAACACCCCCGCCGACATCCTGGACGGCTCCACGTTGTATCTGCGGGTGTATTTCGCGGGCATGATCCCCAGCATGATCTACAACATGGGCACCGGCATCCTGCGGGCGGTGGGCGACAGCCGCCGGCCCATGTACTTTCTGATCACCGCCGCCTTCGTGAACATCGTGCTGGACCTGGTGTTCGTGGCGGTGTTCCACTGGGGGGTCATGGGGGCGGCGCTGGCCACCATCATCAGCCAGCTGGTGAGCGCGCTGCTCACCCTGGCCAGCCTGGTGGGGGCCGAGATGCAGCCCTATCACCTGAAACTGCACCGGGTGGCCATGGACGCAGCCACCCTGCGGGACATTGTGCGCATCGGCCTGCCCGCGGGGCTGCAGTCGGTGATGTACAACATCAGCAACATCATCATCCAGACCAGCATCAACGCCTTCGGCACCACCACCGTGGCCGCCTGGACCGCCTACGGCAAGCTGGACAGCCTGTTCTGGATGAGCATGAACAGTATGGGCCTGTCGGTGACCACCTTCGCCGGGCAGAACTTCGGCGCCCGCCAGTATGACCGGGTGCGCCGGGGCGCCTGGGTGTGCCTGTCCTTCTGCGCGGTGCTGTCGGTGGCGCTGGGCGCGCTGATCTATGCCTTCGGCGCGCCGCTGGTGGGCCTGTTCAGCGACGACGCCCAGGTGGTGGAGCGGGCGCTGGAGATCATCCATCTGCTGACCCCCAGCTTCATCACCTATGCGGCCATCGAGGCCCTCAGCGGCACCATCCGCGGCTCCGGCGACGCCTGGGTGCCCATGGCGCTGACCGCCGGCGGGGTGTGCGGGCTGCGCATCCTGTGGGTGCTGGGGGCGGCCCAGCTCTTCGGCACCCTCACCGGCGTGCTGGTGAGCTATCCCATCAGCTGGGGGGTCACCTCGGTGCTGTACATCGCCTACTTCCTGGCGGGCGGCTGGCTGCGCCGCTGCATCGCCGCGCAGGACGCCCGGCGGGCGGGAGGTGCGTGAGATGGCAAGTTTCTGGGGGCACCTGCGCACGATATGCCACCACAAGCGGCTGGTGGCCCGGCATTGTTTCAAGGTGGGGCTGTACCGGCAGGGGCTGACCCACGATTTGAGCAAGTTCTCCCCCATCGAGTTTGTGCCGGGGGTGAAGTATTTCCGGGGCTACCGCAGCCCCAACGAGATCGAGCGGCTGGAAAAGGGGTATTCCGCCGCCTGGCTGCACCACAAGGGCCGCAACCGGCACCACCTGGAATACTGGATCGACTACGACCCCCAGGGCGACCATCAGCTGTGCGGGATGCGGATGCCGGAGCGGTATGTGGCCGAGATGATCTGCGACCGGATCGCCGCCAGCAAGACCTACCAGAAGGACAACTACACCGACGCCCATCCCTGGGAGTACTACGCCCGCGGCAGGGACCACTATCTGTTGCACCCCGAGACCCGCGCCCAGCTGGAGCAGGCGCTGCAGCTGCTGCGGGACCAGGGCGAGGAAGCCTGCTTTGCCCACATCCGCACCCGGCTGCTGGGCAAAAAGCGATAAAGTCAAGGCGCGCTGCCGTTTGGCAGCGCGCCCTACTGCGTCGTGTGGACCGGTTCAGCGCCGGCGCAGCCGCTCGCCCAATTCCTGGCGCAGCATCCGCAAAGCGGCCTCGTACCGGGTGCTTTTCAGGGTGGGGAAGGCCCGCAGCAGCCGCTGTGCGCCCAGCTGCCGGTCCAAAATCTCGGCCCGCAGCAGATCCCGGCGCATCTCCAGTTCGGCCCGGACGGCGCCGGTGCGGCCCTCCAGCTTTTCCCGGCCGGCGCTGATCCGCTCGTCGGCGGCCAGGGCCGCGCCGCCCACCTGGCGGGTGAGCAGGTCGCTGCTCTTCTGCAGCAGGGCGGTGAGCCGTTCCAGTTCGCCCAGCTGGCGCATCAGGCCGGTCACGGTGATGACGGTGGCGATCAGGTCGGCGGCGAACAGCCCGGCGCAGACCCCCAGCAGGATGGCCCCCGGGGGGTTGGTCAGCAGCTGGCTCACCAGCAGCTCCACCGCCGGATGCACCAGCCGCATCACGGCGGTCACCCCCAGCCCCCACAGCAGGCTGAACCGCAAGCAGATGTACCCGCCCAGGTTGAAGGGCTTGTCGGAATAGTCCCACCAGCGGGCGTGAAACAGGGTCATCAGGGCCCAGCCGCCCACCAGCTCCAGGGCGGTGGCCAGCAGCCCGCCGCCGAAAAACAGCGCCGGCAGGCTGCCCCGCACCGGGCCCAGCGCCGTGACCGCCGCCAGCATCCCGAAGCCGTAGATCGGGCAGACCGGCCCGTTGAGAAAGCCCCGGTTGACCAGCCGGCCGGTTTTACAGGCGGCAAAGGCCACCTCGGCGCACCAGCCCAGAAAGGCGTAGAGAAAAAAGTACCAGAACAGCGCGTACAGTTGGGGCATAGCGGGGCCCTCCTTTGTGACCAAGAGATACGATTCAGTATACCACATTTTGCCCCCGGCGGCAAAACGTGCTACAATCAGAAAAAACGGAGAGGAGGCGGCGGCCATGACCCCCGACCGCTGGGTGCTGCACTGCGACTGCAACAGCTTTTACGCCAGCGTGGAACTGCTGGAACACCCCGAACTGAAACAGAAGCCGGTGGCCGTCTGCGGCGATCCGCAGGCCCGCCACGGCATTATTCTGGCCAAGAACGAGCCGGCCAAGGCCGCCGGCGTGCGCACCGCCGAACCCATCTGGCAGGCGCAGCGCAAATGCCCGGGCCTGGTGCTGCTGCCGCCCCACCGGCAGCGGTACCGGCATTTCTCCGCCGTCATCAACGGCATCTACGCCGGGTATACCGACCGGGTGGAGCCCTTCGGCATCGACGAGAGCTGGCTGGACATCACCCATACCTGGCACCTGTTCGCCCCCTCCCCCACCGCCCTGGCCGATCGCATCCGCCGCCAGGTGCGCCAGACCACCGGCCTGACCATCAGCGTGGGGGCCAGCTTTAACAAGGTATTCGCCAAGCTGGGCAGCGATTACAAAAAGCCGGACGCCATGACGGTGATCCGGCCGGAGGATGTGGAGCGGATCGTCTGGCCGCTGCCGGCGGGGGCGCTGCTGTACGTGGGCCGGGCGGCGGAGCAGCGGCTGGCCCGGCTGGGGGTGCGCACCATCGGCCAGCTGGCGGCGGCGGACCCGGCGCTGCTGACCGAGGCCCTGGGCAAGCTGGGGGCGGAACTCTCCCGCTACGCCCGGGGGGAGGACGAGGCCCCGGTGCATCCGGTGGGCTGGCGGGAACCGCTCAAGAGCGTGGGCAACGGCATGACCTTCCGCAAGGACCTGACCGATCTGGCGCAGGTGCGCAGCGCGCTGGGGGCGCTGGCGGAGGAGGTGGCGACCCGGCTGCGGCGGCACGGGCTGTGGGCCGGGGCGGTGCAGGTGACCATCCGGGACACCGACCTGCACACCATCACCCGGCAAAAGCAGCTGGCCATGAGCACCCACCTGGCCCGGGACCTGGCGGCGGAGTGTCTGGCGCTGGTGGCCGCCAACTGGGACCCCGCCCGCCGCCCGGTGCGGATGCTGACGGTGACCGCCCTGGCCCTGACCGACGAGCCCTTCGCGGTGCAGCAGAGCCTGTTCGGGGACGCGCCCGCCCCCGACCCCAAGCGGGAAAAGCTGGAGAGCGCGCTGGACGGCATCCGCCGCCGCTACGGGGCCGGGGCCATCGGCGCGGGCAGCCGGGTGGGCAACGAGCTGGGGCTGGACGGGCTGCAGATGGAGGAGAACGCGCCCGCCCCCGGGGAAGAGGACTGGGACGAAAAGGTGAAGGGGCCGCTGTGAGCGGCAATACAGCAAAGGGAGAGGGCCGCGAAACCCTCTCCCTTTTGCGCTATGGATCAGGACGGCCTGGTCACAGCCCGGCGCAGCAGCGCCAGCGCCGCCGCGCCGATCACCAGGGCGGTGGCCGGGTAGGCGGCCCAGACCCCCTGCAGCCCCAGCCCGGCGGCGGGCAGCAGGAACAAGAACAGCGGCTGGATCACCAGCGGTTCCCCGTAGGCCAGCAGGGCGGAGGCCCGGGCGTGGCTCACCGCGCAGAAGTAGCTGCAGGCGAACCGGGCCAGCCCCATCAGCGGGAAGCTGACCACCAGATACCACAGGGCCGCGGCCGCGGCGGGAACGGTGGCCGGCCCCGCCCCGAAGAGCACCGGCAGCATCTCCCGGCCGGCCAGGCAGAGCAGGCTGCACACCGCGCCGGCCCCCACCGCCGTGGCCAGGCCCTTGCGGCGCAGATGGGCCAGGGCGGTGCGGTCCCGCGCGCCGTTGGCGTAGCTGACCAGGGGCTGGGCGCCGTCGCCCACGCCGGTGATCAGGGGCAGAAAACTGCCGGTCACGTAACTGAGAATGGCGTAGACCGCCACCGCGGCGGTGCCGCCGTATCGCTGGGCCTGGATGTTGTTGAGCAGCAGCACGATGCTGGTGGAGAGGGACAGCCCGAAGGGCGAGGCCCCCAGCCGGCCGATCTGGCGCAGCAGCGCGCCCCGGGGCCGCAGGTCGGCGGCGCGGGGGGCGGCGGTGCGCCCGGTGAGCACCAGCGGCAGGGCCACCGCCATGCAGCCGCCCTGGGCGGCCATGGTGGCCACCGCCGCGCCCCACAGCCCCCACTGGAACCGCTCGATGAAGAGCCAGTCCAGAAAGATGTTGGCCACAAGCCCCAGGATCATCACCGCCATGGCGGTGACCGACCGGCCGGTGCCCCGCAGCAGCGGCACCAGCCCGTTGGAAAAGATCTGGGTGAAGGCCAGCGCGCAGACCACCCGCAGGTATTCGCTGGCGGGCGGGATCAGGCTCTCGTCCGCGCCCATGTAGGGCAGCAGAAAGGGGTGCAGAAAATAGAACCCCACACCGATGACTACCGAGGCCACAGCCAGGGCGGTCAGGGTGTTGCCCACCGCCCGGCGGGCGGCAGCCTCGTCCCCGGCGCCCAGGGCCGTGGCGGCGCAGACCGAGCCGCCCACCCCCAGCGCCATCCCCACCGCCAGCAGCACCTGCACCAGCGGCCAGGCCACGTTGATGGCCGCCAGGCCGGTGTCGCCCATGTTGCGGCCGATGAAGAAGCCGTCCACCACCACAAAAAAGCCGCAGAGCAGCTGGCTGGCCATGCTGGGCAGCACAAAGTGGAAAAATTGCCGCTCCAGCGGCTGATCCTGTCGCATGGTGTACCTCCTTGTAAGGCGGATATTGATACAAAAGCATCCTCCGGCGGGACATCAAACCCGTCGGGGGATGCCTGTTCCGCCCGCCGGGGGCGGGGCGCGGAGAGATTCCGCGCGGCTGTCATTCCTGTGTTTCAGTATACCATACCCGTTTTTTTTCGTAAACCCCCGCGCAGAAAAAAGGCCCGCGCCGAACCGTTCCGCGCGGGCCTTGCCATTGTGAAAAATCCCTATGGCCGAAGATATTCGGCCATGTGTTCCGGGGGGGATGGGGGGGATCGTTGATTCCCCCCATATTAGCCCATCAAACGCTCAGCTCCGCCTTCTGGCCCAGGCAGTCGGGGTTGGCGGCCAGCACCGGGCGGATGTACTCGTCCAGGTAATGGCGCACCTGGGCGGGGGCCAGGCCGGTGAAATGCTCCGGCTGCAGCACCGCCTCGATGTCCTCCCGCTTCAGGCCGAAGGCCGGGTCGGCCACCACCCGGTCGATCAGGTCGTTGGGCAGGCCCTGCTCCTTCACCTGGGCCGCCGCCGCCACCGAGTGCTGGCGCAGCCGCTCGTGCAGCTCCTGCCGGTCGCCGCCCTTCTTCACCGCCTGCATCATGATGTTCTCGGTGGCCATGAAGGGCAGTTCCGCCATCACCCGGGCCCGGATGACCTTCGGATAGACCACCAGCCCGTTGCAGACGTTCAGCAGGATGTTCAGGATCGCGTCCGCCGCCAAAAAGCCCTCCGCCATGGCGATCCGCTTGTTGGCGGAGTCGTCCAGGGTGCGCTCAAACCACTGGGTGCCGGCGGTGAAGGCCGGGTTCAGCACGTCCACCATCAGATACCGGGCCAGCGCGCAGATCCGCTCAGCCCGCATGGGATTGCGCTTGTAGGGCATGGCGGAAGAGCCGATCTGATGGGCCTCAAAGGGCTCCTCCATCTCCTTGAAGTTGGCCAGCAGCCGCAGGTCGGTGGCGAACTTCATCGCGCTGGAGGCAAGGCCCGCCAGGGCGTTCAGCACCATGGTGTCCACCTTGCGGCTGTAGGTCTGGCCGGACACCGGCACCACCTTGTCAAAGCCCAGCGCGGCGGCGATGTCCGCCTCCACCGCCCGGATTTTCTGCTCGTCCCCGTCGAACAGCTCCACAAAGCTGGCCTGGGTGCCGGTGGTGCCCTTGGAGCCCAGCAGCGCCAGGCTGGCGATCCGGTGGTCGATCTCCTCCAGGTCCATGTACAATTCGTTCATCCACAGGGTGGCCCGCTTGCCCACGGTGGTCAGCTGGGCGGGCTGGCAGTGGGTGTAGGCAAGACAGGGCATATCCTTGTACTTGTCGGCAAAATCCGCCAGCAGCGCCAGCACCCCGATCAGCTTTTTGCGCACCAGGGCCAGGCCCTCCCGCATCACCAGCACGTCGGTGTTGTCCCCCACGTAGCAGCTGGTGGCCCCCAGATGGATGATGCCCTTGGCGTGGGGGCACTGCAGCCCGTAGGCGTAGACGTGGCTCATCACGTCGTGGCGGCATTCCTTCTCCCGGCGGATGGCGTCCTCGTAGTTGATGTCGTCGGCGTGGGCCTCCAGTTCCGCGATCTGCTCGTCGGTGATGGCCAGCCCCTGCTTTTGCTCGGCCTTGGCCAGGGCGATCCACAGCCTTCTCCAGGTACGGAACTTGTTGTCCTCCGAGAAGATGTACTGCATCGTATCGGAGGCGTAACGGGTGGAAAACGGCGAAATATAACGGTCGTGGGACATAAGAGTGGTTCCCCTTTCTTGGTGTTACAGCGCAAAATAGGCCACGCCGCCCTCAAACAGCGGCTGCCAGGTATCCCCCGGCACGTTCTTGTACAGGTTGACGCCCCGGCGCTCGGAATGGCCCATCTTGCCCAGGACGCGGCCGTCCGGGCTGGTGATGCCCTCCACCGCCCAGACGCTGCCGTTGGGATTGTACCGCAGGTCCATGCTGGGCGCCCCGTCGGGGGTGGTGTACTGGGTGGCGATCTGGCCGGCGGCGGCAAGCTGTTCCAGCAGCGCGCCGCTGGCCACGAACCGGCCCTCGCCGTGGCTGATGGCGATGGTGTGCAGCGCGCCCGGCTCGCACTTGGCCAGCCAGGGCGACAGGGTGGAGGCCACCCGGGTGGTCACCAGCATGCTCTGGTGCCGGTGCAGGGTGTTGAAGGTCAGGGTGGGGCAGCTTTCGTCGATGGGCCGGATCTCCCCGTAGGGCACAAGGCCCAGCTTGATCAGCGCCTGGAAGCCGTTGCAGATGCCCAGCATCAGGCCGTCCCGCTGCTTCAGCAGCCGGTGCACCGCCTCGGTGACCGCCGGCGCCCGGAAGAAGGCGGTGATGAACTTGGCGCTGCCGTCCGGCTCGTCGCCGCCGGAGAAGCCGCCCGGCAGCATGACGATCTGGCTGGCGTCGATGGCCTTGACCAGCGCCTCGCAGCTCTCGGCCACGGCGGCGGGGGTCAGGTTGTTGATGACCAGCACCTGCGGGTCGGCCCCCGCCTGGCGGAAGGCCCGGGCGGTGTCGTACTCGCAGTTGGTGCCCGGGAACACCGGGATGATGACCTTGGGCCGGGCTGCGCCCACCTTCGGGGCGCGGCGGCTCTCGGGCTTGTAGGTGAGCACCGGCGTTTCGCCCGGGTTCACACCCCGGTAGGGCATCACCGGCTCCATCTTCTTTTCCCAGACCTCCTGCACGGCGGCCAGGTCCACCGTCTCGTCCTTGGTGCGGAAGGTGTATTCCCCGGTGGTCACCCCCAGCACCGCGCCCAGGGGCTGTTCCTCCTCCATCTCCAGCACAAAGCTGCCGTAGGCCGGGCGGAACAGGCTGTCCACCTCCACGCCGGTGGAGAGGGCGAAGCCGATGCGGTTGCCCAGCCCCATCTTGAACAGGCACTCGGCCACGCAGCCGTAGCCCGGGGTGGCGCAGGCCAGCACCTTGCCGGAGGCGATCAGACCCTGCACGATGGCGTACAGCGCTTTCAGGCTGGCCGCATCGGGCACCAGGCCATTGTAGGTGGGCTGCAGCAGCATCACCTTGCTGCCGGGCAGCTTGAACTCGGGGCTGATAATGCGGCGGGTGTCCCCGATGGCGGCGGCAAAGCTCACCAGCGTGGGGGGCACGTCCAGCTTTTCAAAGCTGCCGGACATGCTGTCCTTGCCGCCGATGGCCCCGATGCCCAGGTCCATCTGGGCGTCCAGCGCCCCCAGCAGGGCGGCCAGCGGCTTGCCCCAGCGGGTGGGCTGTGTGCCCAGCCGCTCAAAGTATTCCTGGAAGGTCAGATAGGCGGCCTGGTGGTCGAAACCGGTGGCCACCAGACGGCTCACGCTCTCCACCACCGACAGGTAGGCCCCCCGGTAGGGGTCCTGCTCCATCAGATAGGGGTTGAAGCCCCAGGCCATGCCGCTGCAGGTGGTGGTCTCCCCGTTTACCGGCAGCTTGGCCACCATGGCCTGGGCCGGGGTCAGCTGGGTGCGCCCGCCGAAGGGCATCAGCACGGTGGCCGCCCCGATGGTGGAGTCGAATCGCTCGGCCAGGCCCTTGTTGCTGCACACGTTCAGATCCCCCGCCAGGGCGGTGAGCCGCTCGCTCAGGGTGTTGCCCGGCCAGTCGCGCCGATAGGTGCCGGCGGCCTCCACATGGGCGGCGGCGTGCTTCTCCGCGCCGTTGGAGTTCAGAAACTCCCGGCTGACGTCCACGATGGTGGCCCCGTTCCAGGTCATGGTCAGGCGGGGGGATTCGGTGACGGTGGCCACCACGGTGGCCTCCAGATTCTCCCCGTTGGCCAGCCGGATGAACTCGTCCACGTCGCCCGGGGCCAGCACCACGGCCATCCGCTCCTGGCTCTCGGAGATGGCCAGCTCGGTGCCGTCCAGCCCGTCGTACTTGCGGGGCACCGCGTTCAGGTCGATGGCCAGGCCGTCCGCCAGCTCGCCGATGGCCACGCTCACGCCGCCCGCGCCGAAGTCGTTGCACCGCTTGATGAGCCGGGTGGCCCGGGGGTCCCGGAAGAGCCGCTGCAGTTTGCGCTCCACCGGGGCGTTGCCCTTCTGCACCTCGGCCCCGCAGGTCTCCAGGCTCTCCAGCTTGTGGGCCTTGCTGGAGCCGGTGGCGCCGCCGCAGCCGTCCCGGCCGGTGCGCCCGCCCAGCAGCACCACGATGTCGCCGGCAGCGGGCACCTCCCGGCGCACGTTGGCCGCCGGGGCCGCGCCCACCACCGCGCCGATCTCCATCCGCTTGGCCACATAGCCCGGATGGTACACCTCGTCCACCAGGCCGGTGGCCAGGCCGATCTGGTTGCCGTAGCTGGAATAGCCCGCCGC
This sequence comes from uncultured Gemmiger sp., assembly GCA_944388245.1. Lineage (GTDB taxonomy): Bacteria > Bacillota > Clostridia > Oscillospirales > Ruminococcaceae > Gemmiger_A. The sequence continues at coordinate 22,729 of CALXIA010000008.1, forward strand.
CGCGGTGGTCACCAGCTTGCGCTGGGGCAGCTTGCCGGGCAGCGTCTCGCTCACCGGCACCAGCGGGTCGCCCGCGCCGGTCACCCGCATGGCCTGGTAGACGTAGCTGCGGCCGGACAGCGGGTCCCGGATGGCGCCGCCGATGCAGGTGGCCGCGCCGCCGAAGGGCTCGATCTCGGTGGGGTGGTTGTGGGTCTCGTTCTTGAACAGGAACAGCCAGTCCTGGTCCTCCCCGTCCACGTCGCAGGTGATCTTGACGGTGCAGGCGTTGATCTCGTCCGACTCGTCCAGATGTTGCAGAATGCCCCGTTTCTTCAGCGCCTTGGCCCCGATGGTGGCCAGGTCCATCAGGCAGACCGGCTTCGGGGTGCGCCCGGCGTAGACCTCCGCCCGCAGGTCCTCGTACCGGCTCCAGGCGGCGGCCACGGCGGGCTCGTCAAATTCGGCGGCGTCCAGGATGGTGCCGAAGGTGGTGTGACGGCAGTGATCGGACCAGTAGGTGTCGATCATCCGGATCTCGGTGATGGTGGGGTCCCGCCGCTCGCCGCGGAAGTAGTTCTGGCAGAAGGCGATATCCCCCTCGTCCATGGCCAGGCCCTTCTCGGCCACAAAGGCCGCCAGGCCCGCCTGGTCCAGCTGGTTGAAGCCGGTCAGGGTCTCCACGGTGGTGGGGATGGGGTACTCCACCGCCAGGGTGGCCTTCTCCTCCAGGGAGGCCAGCCGGGCCTCCACCGGGTTGATGACGTATTTTTCGATGGCGGCCAGCGCCTCGTCGGTGACAGTGCCGGTCAGCAGGTAGACCCGGGCGGTGCGCACGGTGGGCCGCTCGCCCTGGCTGATCAGCTGGATGCACTCGCTGGCGGAATCCGCCCGCTGGTCAAACTGGCCGGGCAGATACTCCACCGCGAACACCCGGTCGGCGGCGGGCAGGGCGTCGTAGGTCACATCCACCGGCGGCTCGCTGAAGACGGTGGGCAGGCAGGCGTCGAACAGCTCCCGGCTGATGCCCTCCACGTCGTACCGGTTGAGCAGCCGCAGGCCGGTCAGCCCCTGGATGCCCACCAGGCCGGTCAACTCCGCCAGCAGGCCCTGGGCCTCCCCGTCAAAACCGGGCTTTTTTTCCACATATACGCGATATACCATGGGTACTCCCCCTTATTGTTGTTGCGCGGCCAGGGCAGCCAGGGCCCGGCGGCCGATGTCGGTGCGCTTGTGCGCCCCCGCAAAATGGATGCGGTCGGCGGCGGCGTAGGCTTTGGCCAGAGCCGCGGGCAGGTCGGCCGCCGTGGCGGTGACCCCCAGCACCCGGCCCCCGGCGGTGACAAGGCCGCCGTCCTTTGCCGCGGTGCCCGCGTGGTAGACCACCGCGTCGCCGTCCGGCAGCTGGCCGTTGGCCGCCAGCCCCTCGATGGGCAGGCCCTTGGGGTAGCTCTGGGGATAGCCGCCGCTGGCCAGGATGACGCAGGCGGCCGCGCCCTGGTCAAACTCCACCGGGGCGTCGGCCAGGGTGCCGTTTGTGCAGGCCTGCATGATGGTCAAAAGGTCGCTGCGCAGCAGCGGCAGCACCACCTGGGTCTCCGGGTCGCCAAAGCGGCAGTTGTACTCGATGACCTTGGGGCCGCTTGGGGTGAGCATCAGCCCGAAGTACAAGCAGCCCTGGAAGGGGCAGCCCTCCGCCCGCATGGCCCGCACGGTGGGCAGGAAAATTTCCTCCATGCACCGGGCGGCCACCGCCGGGGTGTAGAAGGGGTTCGGGGCGATGGTGCCCATGCCGCCGGTGTTCAGCCCCTCGTCGCCGTCCAGCGCCCGCTTGTGGTCCATGCTGGAGACCATGGGCTTGACGGTCTTGCCGTCGCAGAAGGCCAGCACGCTGACCTCCGGCCCGGTGAGGAACTCCTCCACCACCACCCGGGTGCCGGAGGCGCCGAACACCTTCTCCTCCATCATCTCGTGGAGGGCCTGGCGGGCGGCGGCCTCGTCGGGGCAGATCAGCACGCCCTTGCCCAGGGCCAGCCCGTCCGCCTTGATGACCACCGGGTACTTGCCCTTTTGCTGGATATAGGCCAGGGCGGCGGCGGGCTCGGTGAACACCGCGTAGTCGGCGGTGGGGATGCCGTACTGCTTCATGAGGTTTTTGCTGAACACCTTGCTGGCCTCGATGCGGGCGGCCGCGGCGGTGGGCCCGAAGGCCGGGATGCCGGCTTCGGCCAGCTTGTCCACCAGCCCCAGGGCCAGCGGATCGTCCGGCGCCACCACCACATAGTCAAAGGCTTCTTCCTTGGCAAAGGCCACCAGGGCGTCCAGATCGGTGGCGGGGATCGCCCGGCAGATAAAGCCGTCGGCGGCGATGCCCCCGTTGCCCGGCGCGGCCCACAGCTCGCCGGCCGCGGGGCTCTGGCGCAGCTTGCGCAGGATGGCGTGCTCCCGCCCGCCGCCGCCTACTACGAGAAGTTTCATAGGTTCGTATACTCCCCTTTCCTGGCAGAGAAACCGCCAAAGCCCCGGGCGCGAAAACTCGTGCCGGGGCGGCGGAAGATGGTTTAGTGATGGAACAGCCGCAGCCCGCAGAAGGCCATGGTGATGCCGTACTTGTTGCAGGTGTCGATGACCTGCTGGTCCCGGATGGAGCCGCCGGGCTCCACGATCGCGGTCACGCCGCTGCGGCGGGCCCGCTCGATGTTGTCCCCGAAGGGGAAGAAGGCGTCGCTCCCGAGGCACACGCCGGTGACCTTGGCCAGCCATTCCTTCTTCTCGGCGGCGGTCAGGGGTTCGGGCCGGGTGGTGAAGGTCTCGGCCCACACCTCCTCCCCGATCACGTCCTCGTACTCGTCGGAGATGTACACGTCGATGGCGTTGTCCCGGTTGGGGCGGCTCACATCCTCCCGGAAGGGCAGGCCCAGCACCTTGGGATGGTGGCGCAGCTGCCAGATGTCCGCCTTGTTGCCCGCCAGACGGGTGCAGTGGATGCGGCTCTGCTGGCCGGCGCCCACCCCGATGATCTGCCCGCCCTGGGCGTAGCAGACCGAGTTGGACTGGGTGTATTTCAGGGTGATCAGGCAGAGCACCAGATCCCGCTTCTGCTCGGCGGTGAGGGCCTTGTTCTCGGTGACGATGTTCGCCAGCATGCTCTCGTCAATGACCAGGTCGTTGCGGCCCTGCTCGAAGGTCACCCCGAACACCTGCTTGCGCTCGATGGCCGCGGGCTGGTAGGCCGGGTCGATCTGGATGATGGTGTAGTTGCCCTTGCGCTTGGATTTCAGGATGGCCAGGGCCTCGGGGGTGTAGCCCGGGGCGATGATGCCGTCGCTGACCTCGTGCTGGATGACCTTGGCGGTGGACTCGTCGCACTCGTCCGAGAGGGCGATCCAGTCCCCGAAGCTGCTCATCCGGTCGGCCCCGCGGGCCCGGGCGTAGGCGCAGGCCAGGGGGGAGAGTTCCAGCCCCTCGCAGAAATACATCTTTTTCAGCGCGTCGTCCAGCGGCAGGCCGTAGGCCGCGCCCGCCGGGGACACATGCTTGAAGCTGGCGGCGGCGGGCAGGCCCGCGGCGGCCCGCAGCTCCCGCACCAGCTGCCAGGAGTTCAGCGCGTCCAGCAGGTTGATGTAGCCGGGCTTGCCGTTCAGCACGGTGATGGGCAGCTCGCCCTGCTCCATGAACACCCGGGCGGGTTTCTGGTTCGGGTTGCAGCCGTATTTTAATTGCAGTTCGGTCACGATGGTCTACCCCCTTCTTATTCCTCGTCCCCGGCCTCGTCCCACGCCGGGTCGTACTTGTTGATGATCACGTCCTCGGTCTCCTGGGTAGCCAGGTCGATGCCCCGCACGAACAGGCTCACCTTGTTGTCCTCGTTCAGCGCGCCCCAGATGTCCACCGCGAACGCCTCGGTGTCCTCCGGCACCCGCACCCGCTCCGGCTCCCCCTCAAAGCTGGGGATGGGGGTGCCGTCGCAGCGGTAGGTGTGGAGGAAATGCCCCTCCCCGGCCACCGGCTGGGGATATTCGAAGAAGTACCGCCGGCAGCTTTCGCCGTTGCCGTCGGCGCTTTTCAGGATGGACAGCTTGTAGGCGCACTCGCCGCCGCTCACCTCCACCACGCCGCTGATGCGGGGGGTCCAGTTGGGGCCGTCCGGCTCAAAGGTGCGGGTGCGCAGCGCGTCCTCAAAACGGCCGCCCGCGGCCAGGAAATCGTAGATGGTGTCGGTCTGGTCCCCGTTGGTCACGATGGTCACGTCCCCCCAGGTGCGCACCGGGTTGTAGATGATCAGGCTCGGGTCCTCCAGCTTGGCCGGGTCGGCGGCCCTGGTGCAGATGCCGTCCAGTTCCGGCAGCGGATCAAAGATCCGGTTGCGGCTGTTGGCGCTGCGGCCCATGATAAAGTAGGCGATCATCGCTTTCTTGCCGCTGGGGGCCAGCCCCAGCACGATCCCCCGGCCCGGGTAGGCGTTCTCCCGCAGCAGGGCGTACAGATCCATCGTTTCCATCGTCGGCTCCCTTCTTACGGCGGATGCCGTATACAATTTGTAGAATATTACTTGTCGTATTCTTCACAGAGCAGTTCCACGGCGGCGGGCAGCAGCTTCCACTCGGCCTGCTCCATCACCCGCTTTTGCAGGGTCTCCGGGGTGTCGCCGGGCTGGATCTCCACCGCCTTTTGCAGCAGGATGCGGCCGCCGTCGCAGATCTCGTTCACCAGATGCACCGTGGCGCCGGTCACCTTGACCCCCCGGGCCAGGGCGGCCTCGTGCACCCGCAGGCCGTAGAAGCCCTCGCCGCAGAAGCTGGGGATCAGGCTGGGATGCACGTTCACGATCCGGTCCGGGTAGGCGGCGATGACCGACGGCCCCAGAATCGACAGAAAGCCCGCCAGCACCACCAGCTGGACGCCGTGGCTTTGCAGGGCGTCCAGCAGCGCCGCGTCAAAGGCCGCGGGATCGGCGTAGTCCCGCCGGCAGACCACCGCGGTCTCCACGCCGGCCTTTTCGGCCCGCTCCAGGGCGTAGACCCCGGGCTTTGAGGCCACCACCAGGCTCACCCGGCCGTGGGGGATGGCCCCGGCGGCCTGGGCGTCCAGGATGGCCTGCAGATTCGTGCCCCCGCCGGACACCAGCACCGCGATCTTCAGCATAGTTCCACCCCGCTGCCGGCGGCGATCTCGCCCAGGCGCCAGGCGCCGGGCTCGCCGTTTTCGTGCAGCACGGCCAGGGCCTTGTCCGCGTCGGCGGCGGCCACCGTCAGCACCATGCCCACCCCCATGTTGAAGGTGTTGAACATGTCCCGCTCGGGGATGTTGCCCACCCGGGCGATGAGATCGAACAGGGCCGGGGTGCGCACGTCCTGTTTGCGGATGCGGGCGCAGCAGCCCTCCTTCAGGCTGCGGGGGATGTTCTCATAAAAGCCGCCGCCGGTGATGTGGCTCACGCCCTTCACCGTCACCTGGTCCATCAGGGCCAGCACCGGCTTCACATAGATGCGGGTGGGCTCAAGAAGCGCCTCGCCCAGAGGGCGGCCCAGCTCCTCGGTGTAGCGGGTGAGCACGTCGGGGTCCTGCTCCAGGTCAAACACCCGGCGCACCAGCGAGAAGCCGTTGGAGTGCACGCCGGAGCTGGGCAGGGCGATGAGCACATCGCCCGGGACCATGGTGCTGTTGTCCAGCAGGCGGGACTTGTCCACCGCGCCCACGGTAAAGCCCGCCAGGTCGTACTCGTCCTCCGGGTAGAAGCCGGGCATCTCGGCGGTCTCGCCGCCCACCAGGGCGCAGCCGGCCTGCACGCAGCCCTCGGCCACCCCGGCCACCAGCTGGGCGATCTTCTCCGGCACATTTTTGCCGCAGGCGATGTAGTCCAGGAAGATCAGGGGGTTCGCGCCGGCGCAGATCACGTCGTTCACGCACATGGCCACGCAGTCGATGCCCACCGTGTCGTGCTTGTTCATCAGAAAGGCCAGTTTCAGCTTGGTGCCCACCCCGTCGGTGCCGCTGATGAGCACCGGATGGGGCATGTTGGTGCAGTCCAGTTCAAACAGGCCGCCGAAGCCGCCCAGGCCCCCGATGCAGCCGGGGGTCAGGGTGCGGGCCACATGCTGGCGCATCAGTTCCACCGCCTTGTAGCCGGCGGTGATGTCCACGCCGGCGGCGGCGTAGCTGGCGGAATAGCTCTTTTCCATGGCGATGCTCCTTTATCAGTCGATGCTCTCGGAGAGCTTCTTCTCAAACTTGCTCTTTTCGGTCACGGCGGGGGTCTCGGCCGGGTAGTCGCCGCAGAAGCAGCCGGTACACAGCCCCAGCTGGCAGCCCTCCGCGATCTTCTTCACCCCGTCCAGGCTCAAAAAGCCCAGGCTGTCCACCCCCAGGATCTCCCGCATCTCCTCCAGGGTGTGGTTGGCGGCGATCAGGTTTTCCCGGCTGTCCACGTCCACCCCGTAGTAGCAGGGGTAGAGGAACTCCGGCGCGCTGGAGAGAAAATGCACCTGGGTGGCCCCGGCCTCCCGCAGCAGCTGCACGATCTGGCGGCTGGTGGTGCCCCGCACGATGGAGTCGTCCACCAGCACCACCCGCTTGCCCCGCACGGTGTCCGCGATGGGGTTCAGCTTGATGCGCACGGTGTTCTCCCGCTGTTTCTGGTTGGGCTGGATGAAGGTGCGGCCGATGTACTTGTTCTTGATAAAGCCGATGCCGTAGGGGATGCCGCTCTGCTGGGAGTAGCCCAGCGCGGCGTCCAGGCCGGAATCGGGCACGCCGATGACCACGTCCGCCTGCACCGGATGCTCCAGCGCCAGGAAGGCGCCGGCCCGGCGGCGGGCCCGGTGCACCGAGGCCCCGTCGATGACCGAGTCGGGCCGGGCGATGTAGACGAACTCAAAGGCGCACAGGCTGGTGGGCTGGCCGCAGTGGGTGCGGATGGAGCGCATGCCGTTCTCGTCAAAGACCAGGATCTCGCCGGGCTCCACGTCCCGCACGAACTCGCCGCCGGCGGCGCTGATGGCGCAGCTTTCGCTGGCGATGATGTCGCTGTTTCCCAGCTTGCCGATGCACAGCGGGCGGAACCCGTGGGGGTCCCGGGCGGCGATCAGCTTGCGGGGGCTCATGATGGCCAGGCTGTAGGCCCCTTTCAACAGGGGCATGCTCTTCTCCACCGCCTCCTCGATGCTGTGGGTCACCAGCCGCTGGCGGGTGATGGTGTAGGCGATCACCTCGGTGTCGCTGGTGGAGTGGAAGATGCCGCCGCCCAACTCAATGTCCCGGCGCAGCTCATAGGAGTTGGTCAGGTTGCCGTTGTGGGCCAGGGCCATGGGCCCCTTGATGTGCCGGATCACAAAGGGCTGGGCGTTGGCCCGCAGCGGGGTGCCGGTGGTGGCGTAGCGGCAGTGGCCGATGCACATGTTGCCCCGGGGCATGGTCTCCAGCACCTGGCGGGTGAACACCTCGTTCACCAGGCCCAGTTCCCGGCGCTTGTAGATCACCCCGTCGTCGTTGACGGCCATGCCGCAGCTTTCCTGGCCCCGGTGCTGCAGCGCGTACAGGCCGTAGTAGGTGGTGGCCACCACGTCCTGGTCCTCGTCCCGGCGGTAGATGCCGAACACGCCGCATTCCTCATGCAGTTTTGCGTCGAACGTTTCCATAGTTTCCCTCTCCCCGATGCGCCGGTATCAGCCCAGCAGACGGGCCATGACCTCCTGGTAGGCCTCCTCCTCGCCGCCCAGGTCCCGGCGGAACAGGTCCTTGTCCAGGTGGGCGCCGGTGGTGGCGTCCCAGAAGCGGCAGGTGTCAGGGCTGATCTCGTCGGCCAGCACGATCGTGCCGTCCGGCAGGCGGCCGAACTCCAGCTTGAAGTCGATCAGGCGGATGTTGAAGTTCAGCAGGTAGGCGCTCAGGATGTCGTTGACCTGGAAGGCGTACTTGCTGATCTGGTCGATCTCCTCCTGGGTGGCCAGGCCCAGCGCCAGGGCGTGGTAGTGGTTGATGAGGGGATCGTGGTACTCGTCGTTCTTGTAGCTGAACTCCAGGGTGGGGCAGTTGAGCGGGGTGCCCTCGGGCACGCCCAGCCGCTTGGAGAAGCTGCCGGCGGCCACGTTGCGCACGATGACCTCCAGCGGCACGATCTCCACCTTCTTGACCAGGGTCTCCCGGTCGCTGAGCTCCCGCACATAGTGGGTGGGCACGCCCTTTTCGGCCAGCATCTTCATCAGGTTGTTGCTGAGTTTGTTGTTCACCACGCCCTTGCCCCGGATGGTGCCCTTCTTGGCGCCGTCGCCGGCGGTGGCGTCGTCCTTGTAGTCCACGATGACCAGGTTCGGGTCGTCGGTGGCGAATACCTTCTTGGCCTTGCCTTCGTACAGCTGTTCACGCTTTTCCATTTTTCTTCTCCTTTTTATCTGAATGTGTGTGGATACAAAACCGGGGTTCAGCCGTTCAGCTCCGCCTGGAGCGCGGCCTCCTTTTTGGCGATCTGCTCGGCCATGGCGGCGCGGGCGGCGTCCAGCCGGGCGGCCAGGGCCTCGTCGGTCACCGCCAGGATCTGGGCGGCCAGCACGGCGGCGTTCTTGGCGCCGTTCAGCGCCACGGTGGCCACCGGGATGCCGCTGGGCATCTGCACCGTGGCCAGCAAAGCGTCCAGCCCGTCCACAGCGCCGCCCTTCATGGGGATGCCCACCACCGGCAGGGTGGTGTTGGCAGCGATGGCGCCGGCCAGATGGGCCGCCATGCCGGCGGCGCACAGGATCACGCCGAAGCCGCCGGCCCGGGCGTTTTGGGCAAATTCCGCGGCCGCGGCGGGGGTGCGGTGGGCGCTGAGGATGTGGGCCTCAAAGGGGATCTCCCACTCCTTCAGCTGGGCGCAGGCGGCCTTCACCACCGGCCAGTCGCTGTCGCTGCCCATCAAAACGGCCACTTTCTTGGTTTCGCTCATGACAAGATGCCTCCCTTACAAATGAAAAAAGGCTGCAGTTTACACTGCCGCCTTTTAGAATTGGTTGCTCGTATCCCCGCGAGAAGCTCCGTGCCCGTGCCGGCCGCCGAAACCGGCCTTGCCCTTTTGCTTGAACATCCCGACAGCCCTCCCGTACACAGAATCCAACAGGTCACTTCTAAGTGTAAACGCCGGGTAAAGGAATTGCAAGCCCCCGGCGCTTTTTCTCCAAAACACGCCCGCCGCCGCCGGGTTTGCGAACGCTTTTTGGCATAAATCACAAGGCAAAGGGCGGAATAGTCATACTTTCCTGTTTCGACAGACCCCGCCGCCGGTTTTTGGGCGGTTTGGCCAAAAAGAGCAAAGGCGGCGGCCTTCAGCCGGGCATCCGCTTTTCCATGACAAGATTCGGCAGGGTCACGCCTCGGCGCTCCACCTGCTGGGCGCGCACGACCTGGTAGCCCCGGGCTTCAAAAAAGGGCCGGGCGGTCAGGGAGGCGTGTACCGTCACCCGGGCGCCGGGGGCCAGCTGCCCCTCCAGCGCGTCGCACAGGGCGGTGCCCACCCCCTGCCGCTGGCAGCCGGCCGCCACATACAGCCGGTCCAGATACCCGGCGGCCGTGTCCATGTCGGCAAAGCCCAGCAGACGGCCCGCCTCGTCCTCCGCCACCAGGGCGGTGTGCCGGCGCAGCGAGGCGTCCCAGCGGGCCGCGTCCGGGTCAGCCGGGGCCCAGGCGTCCAGCTGGGCGGGGGTGTAGTGCTGACGGTTCACGGTGTGTACTGTGTGGTGAAACAGCGCCAGCACCGCCGGGCAGTCGGCGGCGGTATAGGGACGGATGCGCATAAATGCTCCTCCTTTTCCACAAGGAAAGCCCGGAATGTTGAAAACCGGATCAATAAAAAAGCAGCGGGACGAAATTTCGTCCCGCCAAATGGGGGTAGGGGGGACTGGTCCCCCCTATCGGCTCTTTATTCTGTGTGCTGATACGCCAGCCGGGGCGAGCCGTCCCGGGTGTGGATCACGCCGCAGCAGGCGAACCCGGCCCGGGCCAGGGTGCGCTGCATGGGCAGGTTGTCCCGGTGGGTGTCGATCCGCACCCGGCCGCCGGCCTTTCGGCAGCACCAGGCCAGGCACTCCCCCGCCACGCCCCGGCGCAGCCCGGCGCTGGCGATCCGGTGCACCACCCAGTAGGGCGCCTCATCGGGCCAGCGGCCCTGCCCGATCACCGCGTAGGTGGGGTCCGGCCCCGGCGCGAAGTAGAACACCGCCTGCACCGCCCCGCCCTCCCGGGCCAGGTACAGCCGCCCGGCGGCGATGTCCGCGTCCACCTGTTCGGGGGGCGGATAGCCGCCCGCCCACTGGGTGGGGTTGCCGTGCCGGGCCATGAAAGCCCGGGCCCCGGCGTAGATCGCCAGCGCCGCGTCCCGGTCGGCGGGAGCGGCCGGCGTGATGGTCAGCATACAAACCGCCTCCTTACGACTGGCGCAGATGGGCCTCAAACCCGTCGGAATAGACGATCGACCCGTCGGTGAGCATCCACATGGCCTCCACGTTGTCCAGGCTCGCCACCAGGGCCTGGCCGTCGGCCAGGTCCATGCAGAACAGCCCGGTGGACAGGCAGTCCGCCCAGCCGCTGTCGTCGGTGTACACCGCTACCGCGTCAAAATACCGGGCGGGCATCAGGGTATCCATGTCGATCAGGTGGTGGTAGTTCACCCCGTCCACCGTGTAGTACCGCTGGTAGTCTCCGCTGGTCACCAGGGCCGCGTCCTCCACGTTCACCACCTGGATGTAGCTCTCCCCGGCAAAGTATTCGGTCCAGGGGTTCTCGATGCCGCCGGTCCAGGCGGTGCCGTCGGGCTTGTGGCCCACCCCCCGCAGGTTGCCGCCCACGCTCAACAGAAAGCTGGTCAGCCCCCGCTCTTTGGCGGCGCGGGCCACCTGCTCCACCGCGTAGCCCTTGCCCACGCTGCCCACGTCCAGCCGCATCTTTGCATCCGCCAGATAGACGGTGCCCGCCTGCCGGTCGATCTGCAGATTGGCCGGGTCGGTGTGTTCCATGGCCGCCTGCAGCTGGTCCATGGGGGGCAGTTCGGCGTTGTCCGGGTCGTCCAGGCCGGCGGTGCGGTAGTCATGCCAGAGCCCCAGCATGCTGCCCGCCGCCACGTTCATCTTGCCGCCGGTCTTTTCGTACCCCTCCAGCGCCATCTCCAGCATGTCCAGGATCGGCTGGTCCACCGCCACCGGGGCCACCCCCGCGTTGGCGTTGATGGTGGCCAGGTTGTTCATCCCGTCGTAGGTGTGGTAGATGTCGTACAGCTTGTGGTAGTACAAAAGATCCTCGTGCAGCGCTTCGGCCTGGCTGTCCCACTCCTCCTGGCTGGGGGCGTAGCCGGTCACGATGGTCACCGTGTCGAATACGTCGAACCAGTAGGCGGAATACTTCTCCCAGCCGGCCATGTCCGGGTCGGCGCCGCCGGCACAGCCCGCGCCCAGCAGGCACAGCCCGGCCAACAGCCCGGCGGCAAGGCGCCGGGCCCAATGTGCGTGTTTCATGTGTCCTCCCGTGCGGCGTGGACCGCCGCGTGTTCCTGGGCCAGTTCCTCCAGCAGCCGGGCAAAGGGCCAGCCCTGGTTGTGGGCCGTGACCATCGCCTTCAGCGGGATGACCACGCCGCCGGCGCGAAGATCGTCCAGCAGCCGGTCCAGCGCCGCCCGGTCGATCCCGCTGAACACCGCCGCCGGGGTGGCGGTCGCCGGAAGCGGGGCAGCGGCCCGGTCCACCCGGCTGCCGCACAGATGCCCCACGGTCATCCCGGTCTCGCCCGGCTCCACCATCCGCAGGGTCAGCCCCTCCTTGCGGCAGGCGGTTTCCAGAACGGCCCGGTCGGCCTCGGGCAGGGCCCAGCCCAGCACCAGACGGGGCGTGGCGGCGATGTGTGCTTTCATATCAGGCACCTCCGGCGTATAGTTTGCCTTTTTATTATACACAAAAAACGCCGATAGTCAAAAAGCGGCTTTGCGCTGCGAAAACCGGGAACCCGGATCGCTGCACAGAGCAGATATTCAAGATGGTACGGATGTGGTATAATGGGCCAAACCGGAAAACGCAGAGGTGAACAAATCATGGATGTAAAATGTGTTTGGGAGCATAATGGCGATGACACCCTGCTGTATGCAATCAGTCCCGTTGGTGCATACACAAGGGGGCCGAACCAAAAAATTGCGGTGGAAAAAATGCGGCAGGAAGTGATTTCTTGCCTGAAATGGCAGAAAGCCCCTGTGCCAACGGATATATTCGTTGAGATCGTACAGGAGAAATGCAGCACCCTAACTATCTCCGATGCCGATTCGGATGTTATTTTTGAAACGGAAACACTTCCGCTAAGCCCTGAAGAATACGTCGCCTTGAAACGCCTGGCGCTGAAGTCGGCGGAAGATTTTCTGAAACTCTATCTGTCCATACCCGACGCAGATATCAGTTCCAATCCCAACAGAGAAACTTTTTATGGCAAGGTCCCGCAAACCGCGCGGGAAATGTATGAGCATACAAAAAATGTAAATGCCTATTATTTCCAGGAAATCGGGATTCACGCAGATAACGATGGGACGATCTTTGCGTGCCGCAAACGAGGATTTGAATTGCTGGAGAAATCCGCCGATTTCCTGCAGAATCCGGTTGTGGAAGGCAGCTATGGAGAAATTTGGTCGTTGAGAAAAGTGCTGCGACGATTTTTATGGCACGACAGGATTCATGCAAAAGCCATGTATCGGATGGCACAAAAAACTTTCGGAAAGACGGGATGCGATCCATTTATGTTTGAGGGATAAAGTCTGATTTTTGTAAAAATTTCGGATATGGCGGAGAATCAACCCCTTGCTTGTGTCCACAGGCAAAGCGGCGGACCGGAATCCTCCGGTCCGCCGCTTTTTTCAGTTCACCTGCTTGCCCAGGTACTCCGCCAGCGGGCGGATCTCGCCCATCAGGGCGGAGAACTGGTCGGGGGTCAGGCTCTGGGCCCCGTCGCACAGGGCGTGGGCCGGGTCGTTGTGCACCTCGATCATCAGCCCGTCCGCCCCGGCGGCCACCGCCGCCTTGGCCAGCGGTTCCACCATCCAGGCGATGCCCGCCGCGTGGCTGGGGTCGATCACCACCGGCAGATGGGTCATCTTTTTCAGCATCGGCACCGCGCTGATGTCCAGGGTGTTGCGCATGCTGGTCTCAAAGGTGCGGATGCCCCGCTCGCACAGGATCACCTGGTCGTTGCCCTCCGCCATGATGTACTCGGCGCTCATCACCAGCTCCTCCAGCGTGGCGGAAAGCCCCCGCTTGAGCAGCACCGGCCGCTTTGTGCGGCCCACCGCCCGCAGCAGTTCAAAGTTCTGCATGTTCCGCGCCCCGATCTGGATCAGGTCCACGTCCTCGAACAGCGGCAGATGCTCGGTGTTCATGATCTCGGTCACGATGGGCATGCCGGTCTTGGCCCGGGCCTCCCGCAGCAGTTCCAGCCCCTCGGCCCGCATCCCCTGGAAGGAGTAGGGCGAGGTGCGCGGCTTGAACGCCCCGCCCCGCAACAGGCTCGCCCCCGCGGCCTGCACCGCCCGGGCCACCGTGAGCACCTGTTCCTCGCTCTCCACGCTGCAGGGGCCCGCGATCACCGCGAAATGCCCCCCGCCGATTTTGGTGTTGCCCACCTGCACCACCGTGTCCGCCGGATGGAACTTCCGGTTCGCCTTTTTGTACGGCTCCGAGACCCGGCGCACGTCCTCCACCACCGGGTTGGCCAGCACCCAGCTCTCCGCGATGGCCTTGGTGTCCCCCACCAGGCCCAGGATGCGGGCCTCGCTGCCGGTGCTGGCGTGGATCTGCAGCCCCCGGCTCTTCAGTTCTTCACACAGCGCCTGGACCTGGTCCTCCGGCGCGTTTTGTTTCAAAATAATGATCATGGTCGCCTGTTCCCCCTGCATGTAGTTTGTTGTGCTGGAAAGTATAACACGTTAATTCGTTAAAGTCAAGAGGGGCTTGCGCGCCCGGCCCGGGGGGAGTATAATCCGGGGAGAAACCAGACAAAGGAAGTGGCAGCGATGGCCAAACACAACGCCATACAGAAGACCAACGCGATGCGGATGCTGGACCGGGCACACATCGCCTACGAAGCGAAGGAATACCCCCACAAGCCCGGGGAGCCGGTGGACGGGGCGTCGGTAGCGGCGCTGCTGGGGCAGGACCCGGCACGGGTGTTCAAGACCCTGGTGACCCAGGGCGCGGGCGGCGGGCATTTTGTGTTCGTGGTGCCGGTGGCGGCCACCCTGGACCTGAAAAAAGCCGCCCGGGCGGTGGGCGAAAAGAGCGTGGCCATGATCCCGGTGGCCGCCATCGAGCCCACCACCGGCTATGTGCGGGGCGGGTGCAGCCCGGTGGGGATGAAGAAGGCGTTTCCCACGGTGCTGGACGTCTCTGCCTCCGACGGGGACAGCATCATGGTCAGCGGCGGGCGGATCGGGCTGCAGATCCAGCTGGCCCCCGCCGACCTGCTTGCCGCCTGCGGCGGCAAGCTGGCGGACCTGTGCGCCGAGTAAACGCAGAAACAAGGAGCGCGTGCCCTGTTGTGGGCACGCGCTCCTTTCCCTTTTTCTTTTGTGCTTTCGGCTCGCTTACTTGAGCATGGCGGCCAGTTTGGCCTCGGGCACCAGGCCCACCGACTTGTCGGCCAGCTGGCCGTTCTTGAACACCATCACGGTGGGGATGCTCATGATGCCGTAACGGCGGGCCAGATCCGGCTGCTCGTCCACGTTCACCTTGCCCACCTTGTAGGCGCCGCCGGCCTTGCTGGCCAGAGACTCGATCACAGGGCCCAGCATGCGGCAGGGACCGCACCACTCCGCCCAGAAATCCACCAGCACGGGCACGTCGGAGCCCAGTACCTCTTTCTCGAAATTGTCCACCGTAATCTGCATCGCCATAATCCGGCACTTCCTTTCCATTCAGATCGGCGCGTCATCGCGCCGGTTGTCGTTTGTTGTGGCTTCAGTATACCACCCGGCGGGGTCGTTGACTGTGACCGGGTCACACTGGCTTATTCCTGTGCCGGCTCGAACCGGATGGCCGCGTCCCGGGGCAGCGCCAGGCGGCACTCGGCCTCCACGCACTTGAGGATGCCGCCTATCACCGGGCAGGCCGCGTGCACCGGGAAATGCTCCTTTGCCCAGTCGTAGAGCGGGCCGGTGCCGGGCTTGGTCAGGCAGAGTTCGTAGGCGTCGAAGGTGTCTCCCAGCTCCTCCATCATCTTGCGCACGCTCTCGCAGCCGCTCTTGACCTGTACCGTCACCTCCATCTGGTCCTCGCTGTGGGCGGTCACGCTGGTCACAAACCCGCACACGCCCGGTTCGATCCGTACCTTGGTCATGGTGTATCTTCTCCTTTTTTTGTGAAAGTATGCGGGGCGGGCGCCTCGCCGGTAAACATACGCAGAACCAGCCCCACGAACTGCTCCAGGCTGATCCGGCCCGGGTCCTGCAGCCAGCGGGCCAGCATGGCCTGCAGCCCGGACAGATGGTATTCCAGCAGCAGTTCGCTCTCGGCGGCGGAGAAACCCTTGCCCGCCAGCACGTATCGGCGCAGCACCGGCGCCAGCAGTTCCTTGAACCGGGCCGCGAACCGGGGGTCCCCCCGGCTGCTCAGCAGCACCGCGCCGTACTCGGCGTGGATCAGGTTGATCTCCACCACAAAACTCATGTAGGCCCCCAGATCGTGCTCCAGCACGCCGGGCAGCCGCTCTTTCAGCAGCCGCTGCAGTTCGTCCAGCAACTCGTCCTCGATCTGGCTGAGCAGATCGTACACGTCCTGGTAATACAGGTAGAAGGTGCCCCGGTTGTACCCGGCCAGGGCGGTGATCTCCCGCACCGAGATCTTCTCCAGCGGCTTTTGGGTATACAGGCTCCAGAAGGCGGTGCGCAGATTGCGCCTAGTCTGTTCGGTCAGTTCCGGCCGCTTGTTCATACCGCTCCCCCTTCCCGCTTTTTCTTCAGCATACCACGCCGCGCCCCGGCGCGCAAGCGGTTGTTCACAGCCCATTCACAGCCTGTTCACATCCGTCACAGAGGTTTCACGGGGTTTCGACAGCGGCGGGCCGATTGTTGATTGATGGGACCTTGGACCCGGGCGTATACTGATAATACAACATGGTGTTCAGTGAACCGTACCGAAAGGAGAACCCGCAGTGTCCTACATCGAATTCAACCACGTGGTCAAGGAGTATGCCACCGGAGGCGAGGCCATCCGGGCGCTGGACGACGCCAGCTTCGCGGTGGAAAAGGGCGAACTGGCGGTGATCCTGGGGGCGTCCGGCGCGGGCAAGACCACCGCGCTGAACATCCTGGGCGGCATGGACACCGCCACCGCCGGCCAGGTGCTGGTGGACGGGCGGGACGTTACCCGCTACACCCCGCGCCAGCTGGTGGGATACCGGCGCACCGACATCGGGTTTGTGTTCCAGTTCTACAACCTGGTGCCCAACCTGACCGCGCTGGAAAACGTGGAGCTGGCCGCCCAGATCTGCAAGGATTCCCTGGACGCGGCCGAGACCCTGCGCAAGGTGGGGCTGGGCCACCGGATGGGCAACTTTCCGGCCCAGCTGTCCGGCGGGGAGCAGCAGCGGGTGTCCATCGCCCGGGCGCTGGCGAAAAACCCGAAACTGCTGCTGTGCGACGAGCCCACCGGCGCGCTGGACTACAACACCGGCAAACAGATCCTGCAGCTGCTGCAGGACACCTGCCGCAAGGAGGGCATCACCGTGCTGATCATCACCCACAACTCCGCCCTGGCCCCCATGGCCGACCGGGTCATCCGGTTCAAGAGCGGCCGGGTGACCGACATCACCTGCTGCGACGCCCCCACCCCCATTTCCCAGATCGAGTGGTGATACCATGAACACCGCCTACCGAAAGGACGTTCGGCGCACCATCGCCGGGCACAAAAAACGCTTTTTCTCCCTGCTGATCATCGCCGCCCTGGGGGTGGCCATGTTCACCGGGCTGCAGGCCTCCTGCCGGGACCTGCGGCTGAGCGCCGACGCGCTGTTCGACAGCCAGAAGCTGTTTGATATCCGCGTCCAGTCCACCCTGGGGCTGACCGACGCGGACGTGGCCGCCCTGGCCGCGCTGGACGGGGTGGCCGAGGCCGAGGGCGGGGTCAGCGTGACCGCCGACACCCCCGCCCAAGGCGGCACCGGCAAGGCCGAGGTGCGCACCTTGAGCGATACCGGCCTGAACCAGCCCTATCTGCTGGAGGGCAGCCTGCCCGAACAGTCGGGCCAGATCGCCGTGACCCAGAAATACCTGGACGATACCGGCGCGGCCCTGGGGGATACCCTGACCCTGATCCCGGAAGAACCGGAAGAGGAGCAGGAGCAGCCGTCCGCCGACGAGGAGGACTGGGACGTCCAGGTGGAGGACACCGGCGCGGCCGAACCGGCGCTGGCCCGCACCGCGTTCACCATCACCGGCCTGGTGCTGGACCCGATGGATGTGAACAGCGGCGGCACCGCCTCGGCCTTCCGGGTGAGCAGCAACACCGACTACACCTTTTTTGTGCTGGCGCAGGATATAGACAGCGAGGTCTACACCGCGGTCTATCTGCGGCTGGCCGACACCGCCGCGCTGAACTGCTATTCCGACGCCTACGACGACCGGGTGGCGGAGATCACACGGCAGATCGAGGACCAGATCCAGGCCCAGCGGGAGCAGGCCCGGTACGACCAGCTGCAGGCCGAGGGCCGGCAGACGCTGGAGGACGCCCGGCAGGAGATGCAGGACGAGTTTGCCCAGGCGGACGAGGAGTTTGCCGACGCCGAGCAGGAACTGACCGACGCCCGCGCCGAGCTGGACGAGGGCTGGGCCGAGCTGGAGGACGCCCGCGCCGAACTGGATGAGGGCTGGGCCCAGTGGCAGGACGGCCAGGCCGAACTGGCGGAGAACGAGCGCACCGCCGAGAAGGGCATCAACGACGCGGCCGCCCAGCTGGAGGAGGGCCGCGCCCAGCTGCAGAGCGCCGGCCAGACCCTGGACGACAGCCAGGCCCAGCTGGACGCCTCCCGCGCCGCCGCCGAGCGGCAGCTGGCCGACGGCCAGGCCCGGCTGGACGCGGGCATGGCCCAGGCGCAGGCCGGGCTGGAGAGCGCCCAGGCGGCGGAGAGCGCCGCGGCCGGGCAGCTGCCCGGGGTGCTGACCCCTCTGTGGGAGGCTTGGAAAACCGCGGCGATAGCGGCCTGGAGCCCGGTGGGCGAGGCGACGGTGCAGATCGAGAGCCTGCAGACCCAGCTGGACGCCCTGGCGGCCGACGACCCGCAGCGGGCGGACCTGCAGGCCCAATTGGACGGGCTGAACGACCAGCTGGCCCAGGCGATGGCCGCCGCCCAGAGCGACGGGGCCACCGCTGCGGCCCGGCAGGCGTTCGAGGACGCCATGCCGGCGGAAACGGCGGAAACGGCGGAGCAGCTGGCCGCGCTGGCCCAGGGCCTGGGCACGGCCCAGGGGGCGGTGAGCGGTATGCAGGCCCAGCAGGCCGCCTTTGATGAGCAGGCCGCCGCCGCCCGGGCCCAGCTGGATGCGGCCCAGGCCCAGATCGACGCGGGCCGGGCGGAGCTGGAGGAGGGCTGGCGGCAGCTGAACGACGGGCTGGCCGCGCTGGACGAGCAGGCGGCCGAGATCCGGGGCCAGATCGCCCAGGGCAAGACCGAACTGCAGGACAGCCTGACCGAACTGCAGGACGGCGAGGCCGACTACGCGGACGGCCTGGCGGAATTGCAGGACGGGGAGACCGACTACGCCGACGGGCTGGCCGAGTACCAGCAGAACAAACAGGACTACGCCGAGGCCCGGGCCGAGGCCGAGCAGCAGCTGGCGGACGGGGAGGCGGAACTGGCCGATCTGGAGATGACCCAGTGGTACGTGCAGGACCGCACCAGCCTGAGCAGCTATTCCAGCATCCAGAGCGACACCGCCAGCATCGAGGCGCTGGGGGTCATGTTCCCCATCATCTTCTTTACGGTGGCGGTGCTGATCAGCCTGACCAGCGTCACCCGGATGGTGGAGGAGGAGCGGGGCCTGATCGGCACCTACAAGGCGCTGGGCTTCGGCAGCGGCGCCATCTACGGCAAGTACCTGACCTACGCCACAACGGCCTGCGGGCTGGGGGCGCTGGCGGGCGAGGCGGGCGGCTATCTGCTGATGCCGCTGTTCATGCGGTACATCTTCCGGCAGATGTACACCATCCCCCGGTATCTGCTGGGGTTCGATATCGGTTTCGGGCTGGGCGGCCCGGCGCTGTTCCTGGCGGGGATGCTGGGGGCCACCGCCCTGGCCTGCCGCAGCGAACTGCACCAGACCCCCGCCGCCCTCATGCGGCCCAAGAGCCCCCGGGCCGGGTCCCGGGTGCTGCTGGAGCGCATCCCCTGGCTGTGGAACCGGATCCGGTTCCTGAACAAGGTCACCATCCGGAACCTGTTCCGGTACAAAAAGCGGCTGGCCATGACGGTGTTCGGCATCGCGGGCTGCACCGCCCTGATGGTCTGCGGCCTGGGGCTGCACGATTCGGTGGTGGCGATGATGCCGCTGCAGTATGAGCAGTACTACCAGTACGATCTGCTGGTGGCGGGCACCGGCGAGGACGACCCGGCCCTGCTGGACCGGCTGGCCGCCGATGCGGCGGTGGAGGCCATCCAGCCGGTGTACATGGAGACAGTGACCCTGCTGGGGGCCGACGGCCACGAGGAGAGCGTGCAGCTGGTGGTGTTCCCGGACGGCGCGTCGCCAGAGGGCTGGTACGGCCTGGTGGACGCGGCGGGGCAGCCCCTGACCCTGGCCGACGGGCAGGCGGTTCTGACCCGCAACGCCGCCCAGCTGCTGGGCTTTTCCGCCCCGGGCAGCCTGACGGTGCGGGACACCCAGCTGCGGGAGGCGCAGGTGGCGGTCGGCGCGCTGACCGAGAACTGCCTGGGCAACAGCCTGTACATGACCGAAGCCGACTACCAGGCCCTGTTCGGGGACTATACTCCCAACGCGGCGCTGGCCCGGCTGACCATCGACCCGGAGGATCAGCGGGCCTTCGCGGACGGGCTGCGCCGGGAAAACGAGGTGGCCAGCGCCACCAGCACCCAGGCCCTCAAGGAGGACTTTACCCAGAACTTCGCCATGATGAACGCGGTGGTGTATCTGCTCACCGGGCTGGCGGCGGGGCTGGCCTTTGTGGTGCTGTTCACCCTGTCCACCACCAACATCAGCGAGCGCCAGCGGGAGTTGGCCACCATCAAGGTGCTGGGCTTCTTTGACCGGGAGGTCCACGCCTATGTGAACAAGGAGACCCTGCTGCTCACCGGCATGGGCATCCTGGTGGGGCTGCCCGGCGGGCGGCTGCTCACCAGCTGGCTGATCGGGATGCTGTCACTGCCGGCGGCCCAGGTGCCGGTGGCGGTGCAGCCCGCCAGCTATCTGCTGGCCGCCCTGGCCAGCCTGGTCTTTGCGCTGGCGGTGGACCTGCTCACCAACCGCATCCTGGACCACATCGACATGGTGGAGGCCCTCAAGAGCGTGGAATAACACGAACCCCCCTGGCGGCCGGTATTTTTTGCCGGCCGCCAGAGGGGTGTTTTTGCTGCCATGCGGAATATACGGAATGTTAAAATGCGAAAATTAAAACAAGAAGTAATAGGAGCAGACCGCCAGCAGCGCCAGGTGCAGCGCAAAGAATACCGGCGCGCCCCAGACAAAGTACCAGTGCCGGGTCTTGTGGTGAAAGAGGTACATTCCGGCCCACAGCCCGGCGGCCCCGCCCAGGGCGGCCAGGCCCAGCAGCCGGCGTTCCGGCACCCGGCGGCGGGCGCGGCGGGCGCAGCGCTTGTCCCAGCCGCAGAGGACAAAATCCACCAGCGACAGCGCCGCCAGCCAGGCCAGCAGCGCCAGCGGCAGCCAGGGGCGCAGCCCGCTTAGCACCGCCGCCACGTCAGAAGTTCTCCGGGCAGTTGCGGTCCCGCACGTTGGACAGGCAGTCCACCGGGGTGCGGCCGGGGATCAGGTGTTCCCCGTCGGAATAGCCCTCCTCCGAATCCTTGAGCGCCTGGGCCAGCAGCCGGCGCAGCTGGGCGATGCGCGGCTGGTATTCCGGGTCGTGGATGGCGTTGTGGGTCTCGTGGGGATCCTTGTCCAGATCGAAATACTGTTCCTCGTTTCGCTGGGTGAACCAGATGAACTTGTCCTGCCGGGTCACGATGAACTGGCTGGAGCCGTTGTTGACCCAGAAGGTGTGTTCCCCGTGCAGCCAGGTCCGGTCCACCCCGTGCAGCATGCTCTGGCCGTCCAGATGGGCGGGGATCGGCGCGCCGGCCAGTTCCAGGCAGGTGGGCATCACGTCCCGCAGTTCCACCAGCGAATCGTCCACCCGGCCGCCTTGGCCCACATACTTTTCGGGGCCGCAGATCAGCATGGGGATATGGGCGCTGCCCTCATAGGGCAGGGATTTGCGGTTGCAGCCGTGGTCGCTGAGCATCTCGCCGTGGTCGCTGGTGAACAGGATCACGGTGTTGTTCATGAGCTTGTGCTCGGTCAGGGCCATGAGCAGCCGGCCGATCTGATGGTCCACATGGGTGATGCAGGCGTAGTAGCCCACCTGCTGCTGGCGGATCAGTTCCGGGTCCCGGGGGCCGGTGCTGTTGTTGTAGATCCAGCCCTGCTGTTCCAGCTGTTCCCGGTTGTCCCAGTCGCCCTGGAAGGGCGGGCGCAGATCCTTGTCCTTATACAGATCAAAATACCACTGGGGCGCGTCGTAGGGCGCGTGGGGCCGCACAAAGCTGACCATCAGGAAAAACGGCTGCCGGGGATCCCGCCGGCGCAGAAAGTCGATGCTGCGGCTGGCCACCCAGTTGGTGGGGTGGTACTTCTCCGCGTAGGGCCAGGGCCGGGCGGTCCAGCCGTTGCAGTCCATGCCGGTGTCGGTCACGTCCGCGTCGCCGCCCAGCTGCTCCTTGAGCCAGTAAAAATAGTCGTCGGCGTAGGTCTGGTTGCTGTAGTGGTCCACCCCGGGGAACCGATACTCGTGCAGATAGCCGTCGTGCAGTTCCACGTTGTGGAACCCCAGGTAGTTGCGCAGCGGATGCACATGCATCTTGCCCACGCACTGGGTGTAGTACCCGGCCTTGGCCAGTTCCCCCGCCATGGTGCAGCCGTAGTTCCAGTCCACCCCGTCCTGATAGCCCACCTTGCCGGTGTGCCGCTGGCTCAGCCCGGTGTGCAGGATCGCCCGGGCGGGCACGCAGGTGGGGCAGGAGGAATAGGCGTGGGAAAAATACACCCCTTTGGCGGCCAGACTGTCCAGATAGGGGGTCTTTACATCGGGATGCCCGGCAAAACTCATACAGTCGCCGCGCATCTCATCGGTCATGATCAGTACAATATTGGGGCGGTCCGCCATCTTCCATCCCGACCTTTCCTGGCTCGTCCGGCCGCGGGGCCGGAAAACTGCTTGCGTTCGCCCCTATTATGGCACAAAACCCGCCGGGATGCAAACCTTTCCCGGATAAAAAAATTGCGAAAAAGTGTTGACAGACCGCGTTTTCATCGGTTATACTATATAAGCTGCCTGTGCAGTCATGGCCCGTTGGTCAAGCGGTCAAGACGGCGGCCTCTCACGCCGCAAACGGGAGTTCGATTCTCCCACGGGTCACCACACCGCACAGGCAGCGTATATTCCTCAATAGCTCAGTCGGTAGAGCATGCGGCTGTTAACCGCAGGGTCGTTGGTTCGAGTCCAACTTGGGGAGCCACTCGTCACGGGCTTCGGTCCGTGTAAACGCCCCGGTCGAAAGACCGGGGCGTTTATTTTTTTGCTTGCGGAAAACGGTGCTCGCATTTTTGCCGATCGTGTCAGCGGCTCACCGTGAACAGGGAGTAGAAGTATCCCTTTTGGGCCATCAGCTGGTCGAAGGTGCCGCTCTCCGCGACGCGGCCGTCCTTCAGCGCCAGGATGCCGTCGCAGCGGCGCAGCAGGCTTTCGTCCAGCCGGTGGGTCACCAGGATGCGGGTGATGCCGGTCAACTCCAGCAGGGAGAGGTTCACCTGCCGGGCGGTGGCCGGGTCCAGGGCGGCGGTGGCCTCGTCCACCAGCAGCACCTGGCTTTGCCGCAGCAGGCTGCGGGCGATGGCCACCCGCTGCTGTTCCCCGCCGGAGAGGCCGCGCCCGTTTTCCCCGCAGCAGTACGCCGGGCCCCGGGTCTCGAGCAGCGGGCCCAGCCCGGCCTGCCGGACAGCCCGCTCCAGCTGCGGGGCGGGGAAATCCCGGAACAGGGTGATGTTGTCCCGCAGGGAGGCGTCGAAGAGAAATACCTTTTGCTGGATCAGCCCCACCAGGTCGTAGAGGGATTCGAGGGAGGCCGTTTTCAGCTCCTGCCCGTCGTAGAGGATCTGGCCGGAATAGTCCCGGCGGCTGGCGGTGAGCAGCCCCAGCAGGGTGGACTTGCCGCTGCCCGATCCGCCCACCACCGCGTAGCAGCCGCCCGCCGCGAACCGGGCGGAGATGTGTTCCAGCGCGGGGTGTTCCGCGCCTTTGTAGGCAAAGCTCACGTCCCGCAGCTCGATGCCCTGCCGCAGCCGGCCGGGCAGGGGCGCGCCCGGGGCGCGTTCCGGCTCCTCCAGGGCGTCGGCCAGCTTGTCGATCAGCCCGCCGGCCGCCCGCAGGCCGGCCAGTTTCTCCGGGATCACCTGCAGCGGCTCGATCACATAGGCCGCCAGGTTGATAAAGACGATCAGCACCCCCGGCGTGATCGCCGCGCCGGAGAAGGCCAGCCAGGCCCCCGCCCAGAAGGTGCCCAGCTGGGCCAGCACCCCCGCCAGGCTGGCCAGGGTGCCCAGGGCGATCACCTGGCGGCGCTTTTGGCATTTGGCCTGTTCCAGGGCCCGGTTGCCGCGGGCGAACAGCGCCTGGATCGGCCCCTCGGCCCGGAAACTTTTCATCACCGAAAACCCGCCCAGGCTATCCTTGAGGGTGGCGGTAAAGGTCTCGTTTTTCCGGGAGACCCGGCCCTCGGCCTGCTGGATCCGCTGCCCCATGAGCAGCGACACCCCCGCCGGCAGCAGGAAAAAGGCGCAGGAGATGCCGGTCATGGCCGGGCTGTAGAACAGCATCATCACCAGCGCGCCCACAAAGTCCGCCGCGCTGGTGAGCAGCTGGAACTGCCCCTCCAGCCAGCCGGTCTCGATGGTCTCCGCGTCGTGGGAAAAGGCGGCCAGATACCGGGCGCTGGCCTCCCCGTCGAAACTGGCCAGGCTTTTTTCGGTCAGCTTGCGGAAGGCGTGGTCCTTGTACTGCTCCATGGCCCTGCGGATGAACCGGGGCTGGAAGGCGTATTCCATCGCCTGCAGCAGCAGGATCAGCGCCAGCACCGCGGCGATCCAGCCCGCCAT
Organism: uncultured Gemmiger sp.; assembly: GCA_944388245.1. GTDB lineage: Bacteria > Bacillota > Clostridia > Oscillospirales > Ruminococcaceae > Gemmiger_A. The sequence continues at coordinate 47,081 of CALXIA010000008.1, forward strand.
CCCGGCCAGACCGGGCGCCCCCGGCACGCCGGAAATGCCGTCGATCATCTGCTGCAGCGCCCGGGCGATCACCAGATGCAGCCCGGAGGTGAGCAGGGCGGTCAGCGCCGCCAGAAAGAACATCCCCCGGTTGCCCCGGTAAAAGGACGCGGTGTACTCGCTTCGTTTACGCTTCACAGGATACCCTCCCCCACAGTTCGGTCAGTTCCGGGTCGTGCTGTTCGGCCACCATCCGGTCGATCCCCTCCCGGGCGGTGGGCCCCAGATCGTCCACCGCCGTGGCCTTTTCCAGCCGGTCCACAAACCGCAGGCTGGCGGCGTCATAGCAGGGCGCGGCGTCGAACGCCCGGGCGATGGCCAGGGCCCGGCGCAGGCAGTCCCGGGCCTTGTCCGGCTGCGCCTGCCGCAGCTGAATATGCGCCCGCAGCGTCCAGAGGATGGCCTCGTACTTGTCGGTGAAGGCGGGCGCGTCCGGCCGCTTGAGCCCCTCATAGAAACGCAGGGTCCAGTCCAGCAGGGCGGCGGCGTTGTCCCAGTCGGCGGTTTTTTCGTACAGGTTCAGATACCCGGTCACGATCTGGGACTGGGTGACCAGCATATCCAGCAGCGCCCCGGACAGGTAGGGCAGCGCCTGCCGTGGCTGCTCGCCCCAGAGGGCCAGGATCTGCCCGATCAGGGCGTGGTTCAGCCGGCAGGGGTTGTGCTCTTTCAGGATCTCCGCGGCCTTTTCCCAGTCGTCCAGGACCAGGCAGGTCTGGGCGATCTCCTGATGCAGCGAGGTCTCGCTGATCTCCGGGTCGGTGTTCAGCCCGATCAGCTGGCCGGCGCGGCGGAACAGCTCCAGCGCCCGCCGGTTGCAGGCGGGGTCGTTTCGCCGGATGCCCCGCACCCGGTAGTTGATCGCGCCGTGGTAGGCCACCGCGAAGCCGTTGGGGTAGCGCCGCAGGGCGTCCTCCACCTGGTCCAGGGCGTCCATCCGGTCCGGCTCGTGTTCCAGATCCTTCAGCCGCTCCACCACGGCGGCCTGGCTGTTGCGGCCCGCCTCGTACCCCAGCAGCGCGTCCACCGACACGCCGAACCGGTCCGCCATCTCCACGATCAGCCCCAGTTCCGGCGTGGCCGCACCCCGCTCCCACTTGGACACCGCCGCGAAACTCACGCCCAGCGTCTCCGCCAGCCGCTCCTGGGTCATGCCGCTCTCCTTCCGAAGCCGGCTGATGTTCTGTGCAAGGGACAATTTCATATCCGCACCTCCTGTTCTCTGCCTTGATTGTACCACAGGACAGCGCAAAGACCAGGTATCCCTGGTACAGATGGTTCAGAAAATATTGAACCACAGGTAGAAAACAAAACGAACCCCCGGCCAAACGGTCGGGGGTTCGCTGTGGATTTTTCTTACGCCTTTGCCTTTTCCTTGGGCAGCAGCACATTCATGAGGATGGCCACAAAGGCGGCGGGCACGATGCCGGAACCGCCAAAGACCAGCTGCACCGCCTGGGGCAGATCGGTCAGCACCGCGCTGTTGGCGCCCAGACCGTAGCCCAGGCCCAGCGCCACCGATACGATGGACATGCTGCGGGTGGTGAGGGGCTCCCGGGTGATCAGCTGGATGCCGCTCATCACGATGGAGGAGAACATGATGACCGCCGCGCCGCCCAGCACGCTCTGGGGCATGATGGAGACCAGCGCCGCCAGCTTGGGCAGCAGCCCGCAGAGCACCAGGAACACCGCGCCGCAGGCCAGCGCCATCCGGTTGACGATCTTGGTCATGGTCACCAGGCCCACGTTCTGGCTGAAGGAGGTGTTGGGCAGCACGCCGAACAGCGCCGCGAAGCTGGAACCCAGCCCGTCGCAGATGATGCCGCCGGACAGCTCGGTGTCGGTGGCTTCCCGGCCCATGCCGCCCTCGGTCACGCCGGAGATATCGCCCACCGTCTCCACGGCGGTGACGATGAACATGATCATGACCGGCAGAATGGCCCGCAGATCAAACACCGGCTTGACCGGCATCAGCTGGGGCACCGCGAACCAGGGGGCCTCAAGCACCTTGTTCCAGTTGAGCACCCAGGCCTTGGTGTACTCCACCCCCTCGGCGGTGACGCCGGTGGTGGAGAGGAAGAAGGGCAGCACCGCGCAGATCACATAGCCGCAGACAATGCCCAGCAGGATGCAGGAGGAACTGGCCAGCCCCTTGGCCGCGTGCTTGAAGACCAGCACGATCACCATGACCGCCAGGGCGATCAGCAGGTTTTCCAGCGAGCCGTAGTCGGCCGCGCCGGTGCCGCCGCCGAAGCTGCCCACGCCCACCCCGATCAGGGACAGGCCGATGGAGAGCACCACCGTGCCGGTGACCACCGCCGGGAAGAACCGGCGCAGCGGCTTGAGAAAGACCCCCAGGATCCCCTCAAACACGCCGCCGATCAGGGAGGCGCCCATGATGGCCCCGTAGGCCACGATGCCGCCGCCCATCACGTTGACCACGCTCTGGAACACCCCGATAAAGCCGGAACTGGTGCCCATGATGATGGGCACCTTGCCGCCCACCGGGCCGATGGCGTACAGCTGCACCAGGGTCACGATGCCCGCCACCAGCATGGCGTTCTGCAGCAGCGATACCTGGATGGCCGCGAACTCGTCCGCCCCGCCCAGGGCGGCGCACAGGTTGGTGATGATGAGAATGGGGGTCAGGTTGCCCACAAACATGGCCAGCACGTGCTGCAATCCCAGGGGAATGGCCTGCGCCAGCGGCAGCCGCCCCTCAAACTGCCCGGGCTGGGCGTATTGACCGGTCTTTTCCATAATTTTCCTCCTCACATAAAATCAAACAGGTCCATTATACCGTCCGTTCACAAAATTGTCATCTTTGGACCGGCGAAACAGGAAGATTTCTCTGTTATAGGTAAATTTGGGCCGGAAAACCGCCGCTTTTTGCCCGCAATGCCGGAGAAAAATGGGGGTTGACAAAACTATACTGAAATGATATAGTATAGCCACAGAGAGGTTAGCGATAACTAACTTCTCGGCGCGGCGTGAGCGCCGCAAAAACTATCCACGATACGGAACGGCGCATCGGCCCATTCCGCGCGGAACGTTTGAAGGAGGTCCTTTGTTATGAAAACGATCGCGGTGATCTACTGGTCCGGCACCGGCAACACCGAGGCAATGGCGCAGGCCGTCTGCGAGGGGGCCCGGGCCGCCGGCGCCAAGGCGGATCTGCTGGCGGTGAGCGCGGTGTCCACCGCCGACGCGCTTCGCTACGACGCGCTGGCCCTGGGCTGCCCGGCCATGGGTTCGGAGCAGCTGGAAGAGGGGGAGTTTGAGCCTTTCTTTGCCCAGCTGGAACCCCAGCTGAGCGGGCGGCCGCTGGCGATCTTCGGGTCCTATTCCTGGGCCGAGGGCCAGTGGATGCAAGACTGGCAGCTGCGCTGCCAGGCGGCGGGCGCGGCGCTGTGCGCCGACGGCCTGGCCCTCTACGACGCCCCCGACGCCGATGGCCTGGACGCCTGCCGCGCCCTGGGCGCGAAGCTGGCCGGCTGATAACTTCTGCGTTTTCCTCCCATTTTGCATACCTTTTTACGTGGAAAGGCCGCGCCCTGACGGGCGCGGCCTTTCTGCTGTGCGACGACAGATTTTGCGCCGCGCCGCGGGTTGAAATTGAGGGCTTGTCTCCGTATAATAGAAGTAAAATTTTGCAGTGCGAATCAGGCGGCTCCGGCCGTGAAAGGAGGGAAACGCGGTGATCCGAATCGCCATTGTGGAGGACGAACCGGAATATGCCCGCCAACTGGAACAGTTTTTACAGCGCTACGCGACCGAGAACGACCAGCCCATCCAGACCGTTCACTTTTCCGACGGGGACGAGATCGCCCTGCGCTATAAGCCGGACTACGACATCATTCTGCTGGACGTGCAGATGAAGTTCATGGACGGGATGACCGCCGCCGAACTCATCCGCCAGTCCGACCCGGAGGTGGTGATCATCTTCATCACCAACATGGCCCAGTACGCCATCCGGGGCTACGCGGTGGACGCGCTGGACTATGTGCTCAAACCGGTGAGTTACTTTGCCTTCAGCCAGCGGCTGAAGCGGGCCATCGGCCGGATGAAGAAGCGGGAGCGCCGGTTCATCACCGTGATCGGGCCGGGCGGCGGGCACAAGCTGGAGGTGTCCCGGCTGCTGTATGTGGAGAGCCAGGGCCACAACCTGGTCTACCACACCGAGGAGGAGGAGATCAGCGTGCCCGGCACCATGAAAGAGGCCGAGGAGAAACTGGTGCCGCTGGGGTTCTTCCGGATCAACAAGGGCTGCCTGGCGAACCTGGAGAGCGTGGACAGCGTGCAGGACGGCTGCGCCCGGGTGGGCGGCCGCCTGCTGCCGGTGAGCCGGGGACGCAAGAACGACTTCATGAAGGCGCTGACCCGCTATGTGGGCGAGGTGGTCAAATGAACCCGGAGCTGATCGAGAATATCCCCCGCCTGCACACCGCCCTGGCCGAATGGCTGGCCTGCCTGGTATATATCCTGCAGCTTCCCCACCGGCGCCGGGGGGCGGGGCTGTGGGGCCGGGCGGTCGGGTTCCTGGCGGTGCAGGCGGCTTTTTTGTACCTGACCGACGATGTGCCCCTGGCGCTGTGGATGCCCTGCATGGCGGTGGCCGCCGCCGGGATGCTGACCATGATCGCCGTGTGCGGCCGCACCCCGCTGGCCGAGGCCGGCTATCTGTGCGTGCGGGCCTTCATGCTGGCGGAGTTTGCCGCCTCGCTGGAATGGCAGCTGTATACCTATATCGTCCAGACCGTTCCCGGATGGGGGGTGTGGCTGCGGGTGCTGGTGCCGGCGGTGGTATTCGCCGGGGTGTACCTGCTGCTGTACTGGCTGGAGAGCCGCCGCCGGGCCGACTACGACCATCTCCAGATCACCCCGCGGGAGCTGGGGGCCGCCGCCATCGCGGTGACCGCCTTCTTTATGAGCAATTTGAGCTACGCCTGGGCCGACAGCCCCTTCAGCAGCAGCCTGGCGGTGGACATCTTCAACACCCGCACCCTGGTGGATCTGGGGGGCGTGGCCATCCTGTACGCCTACCATGTGCAGCGGGCCGAACTGCGGATCAAGTATGAGCTCAGCGCCATCCAGAACATCCTCCAGACCCAGTACGCCCAGTACCGGCAGAGCCGGGAGAGCATCGATCTGATCAACCGCAAGTACCACGACCTGAAACACCAGATCGCCGCTTTGCGGGCGGAACCCGACCCGGCTCAGCGCAACGCCTGGCTGGACGAGATGGAGGCGGATATCCGGGTGTACGAGGCCCAGAACAAGACCGGCAACCCGGTTCTGGATACCCTGTTCACCGGCAAGAGCCTGTTCTGCCAGAAACACGGCATCACCCTGACGGTGGTGGCCGACGGCAGCGCGCTGAACTTCATGGACTCCATGGACCTGTGCACCATCTTCGGCAACGCGCTGGACAACGCCATTGACGGGGTGCGGGCCCTGCCCGACCGGGACAAGCGGCTGATCCATCTGTCGGTCAGCCGGCAGAAGTCCTTTGTGCTGATCCGGGTGGAAAACTATTTTGAAGGGCAGCTGCAGTTTGAGAACGGGCTGCCCCGCTCCACCAAGGGCGACGCCGCCTACCACGGCTTCGGCATCAAGAGCATCCGCTACTCTGTGCGCAAATACGGCGGCCAAATGGACATTTCCACGCGGGACAACTGGTTTGAACTCAAGCTGCTGATCCCGGTGCCGGAACCCTCCCCGGCCGGCTGAATCTCTCGCCATCCCTGTTGGCATTTTGCCAATAAGGATGGCGTTTTGTTTGTCAAAAATGTACACACTCACCTGCAACTTACGCAAAATGTGAGCGTTTCGTGCAGAATGTGTAAAATCCGTTTGGAACCTGTGTTACAGTAGGGACCGTAGAAGAGGCGCGGCCCCGGCAGACGGGCCCGCCCGAACAGAAGGAGGAACTTGAAATGCTGCAAATCAACATCGAAGATGTCATCAAAGTGCTCAACAGCATGAAATCCCAGCTGATCGGCTTCGGGATCGTACTGCTGCTGGCCCTGGTGGTCATCATCGCGGCGGCCAAGCTGCGCCGTCCCCTCAAGGCGCTGGTGCGCAAGGAGGCGGGGATCGCGCTGCTGCTGGCGCTGGTCATCACCGTCAACCTGATCTGCTTCGGGCCGATGTTCACGGTGATCAACCTGGCCATGGGCGGCGGGGCCATCACCGAGGAGAGCATGGCCGAAGCCTATGAGGTCAACACCGAGCTGGTCAGCGAGGGCGTGACCCTGCTGGAGAACAACGGCGCGCTGCCGCTGGCTTCCGGCGACAACCTGAACGTCTTCGGCTGGGCTTCCACCGCGCCGGTCTACGGCGGCGTGGGTTCCGGCGCGCTGAACGACCAGTACGCCGTGACCGACCTGATCACCGGCCTGAAGAACGCGGGCCTGAACGTGAACCAGGATCTGGTGGACTTCTACGAGGCCTACCAGGCCGAGCGGCCCAGCGTGGGCATGTGGGCCCAGGACTGGACCCTGCCCGAGCCCAACGTGAACGCCTATTCCGATGAACTGATGAGCGCCGCCAAGGAGTTCAGCGACACCGCTCTGGTGGTCTTCTCCCGTCCCGGCGGCGAGAACGCCGACATGCCCACCGACATGGCCGCCGTTGTGGACGGCAGCTGGAAGGATCGGGATGCGCTCACCGGCAACTCCTACTTCAACGGCACCTACGACGACACCCTGAACGAGGGCAACGACTGGGATGCGGGCGACCACTACCTGGAGCTGAGCAACCGGGAGGAAGAGATGCTCTCCATGGTCTGCGACAACTTCGACAAGGTCATCGTTCTGATCAACACCAACAACGCCATGGAACTGGGCTTCTTGAAGGAGTACCCGGTGGACGCCGCCGTGTACACCCCCTGCCCTGGCCAGAACGGCTTTGACGCGGTGGGCCAGGTGCTGGCCGGCGCCGTGAACCCCTCCGGCAAGACGGTGGACACCTGGGTGTACGATCTGTTCAACACCCCCACCGCCAACAACTTCGGCCAGTTCACCTATGACAACATGGACGAGTTCGCCGTGGTCTCCACCAACTTCATGACCCAGCAGGAGACCACCGCCCTGCCCAGCTTCGTGAACTACGCGGAGGGCATCTACGTGGGCTACAAGTTCTACGAGACCGCCGCCGCCGAGGGCCTGATCGACTACGACACCACCGTGCTGTATCCCTTCGGCTACGGCCTGTCCTACACCACCTTCTCCCAGGAGATGGGCCCCATCTCCGAGAGCGACGGCACCCTGAGCTTTGATGTGACCGTCACCAACACCGGCAGCGTGGCCGGCAAGAACGTGGTGGAGGTCTACTACAACCCGCCCTACACCAACGGCGGCATCGAGAAGGCCAGCGCCAACCTGGTGGCCTTCGACAAGACCGATCTGCTGGAGCCGGGCGCCAGCCAGACCCTGACCATCAGCTTCAAGGCCGAGGATATGGCCTCCTACGACACCTACGGCGCCGGCGCCTACGTGCTGGAGGTCGGCGACTACATCATCAGCATCAACTCCGATTCCCACACCGTGCTGGACAGCGAAGTGTACAACGTGCCCGCCACCATCACCTACAGCGAGGGCCGTTCCACCGACAAGACCGCGCCCACCAACCAGTTCGCGGCGGTGGAGAGCGACGTGACCTACCTGTCCCGTGCCGACCACTTCGCCAACTACGCCGAGGCTACCGCCGCTCCCGCCAGCATGACCATGAGCGACGCGGACAAGGCCACCTTCATCAACAACGCCAGCTATGATCCCACCGAGCACAACAACCCGGACGACGTGATGCCCACCACCGGCGTGGACAGCAACATCGACCTGGTGGCCATGCGGGGCGTGCCCTATGAGGATCCCCAGTGGGATACCTTCCTGGATCAGCTGACCGTTTCCGACATGAGCGAGCTGATCGCCATGGGCGGCTACCAGACCGCCCCCCTGAACAGCATCGGCAAGGTGCAGACCAACGACTGTGACGGTCCTGCCTCCATCAACAACAACTTCACCGGCCAGGGCTCCATCGGCTTTGCCGGCACCGTGATGATGGCTTCCACCTGGAACACCGACACCGTCTACAGCTTCGGCTGCTCCATCGGCCGCATGGCCAACGATCTGGATGTGTCCGGCTGGTACGCGCCCGCCATGAACATCCACCGCTCCGCTTTCAGCGGCCGTAACTTCGAGTACTACTCCGAGGACGGCGTGCTCAGCGGCAAGCTGGCTGCCCAGGCCATCCAGGGCGCCGAGACCTACGGCGTCTACGCCTACATCAAGCACTACGCTCTGAACGACCAGGAGACCAACCGCAACAGCATGCTGTGCACCTGGGCCAACGAACAGTCCATCCGTGAGATCTACCTGAAGCCCTTCGAGATCAGCGTCAAGGAAGGCGGCGCCGACGCGGTGATGTCCTCCTTCAACTACGTGGGCGGCGAATGGGCCGGCGCCTGCAACGCCCTGTGCAACACCGTGCTGCGGGATGAATGGGGCTTCCAGGGCATGGTCCTGACCGACTACTTCGGCGTCTACGGCTACATGAACGCCGATCAGGCCATCCGGAACGGCACCGACTTCTGCCTGGTCAACTACCCCTCCGGCACCAACTACGTGTCTGACACCACCAGCGCCACCGGCGTTCTGGCTATGCGGCAGGCCTGCAAGAACATCCTGTACACCGTGGTGAACAGCCGCGCCTACATGGAGGAGAACCTGAATCCGGGCATGCCCGGCTGGCAGATCGCCTTCATCGCCGGCGACGTGGTGCTGGGCCTCGTGGTGGTAGCGCTGGAGGTGCTGACCATCCGCAGCTACTGCAAGAAGAAGAAAGAACTTTCCGACGCAGAACCCAAGACCAACTGATCCGCATCGCCTTGCGGCAGCAGGCAGGCAGGCCGCCGAGGGGCGTTTGCCCCCCGGCGGCCTGCCGCCGGTTCCCGGCCATTGCGGGGCCGCGGACCGGCCGAGGAGGAGAAGGGCGCGGGCGGCCCGGTTGCCGGGTCGCCCCGCCGCCCCACCGCCGCGGCGATGATTTCCCAGGCCTGATCCACAGGCCGTTCTAGCTTGAAAGGAGCTGCACAATCATGAAACATGCCGATCTGATCCGGCAGTTGACCCTGGAGGAGAAGTGCGGGCTGTTGTCCGGGCGGGACGTGTGGTCCACCCGGCCGGTGCCCCGGCTGAAGGTGCCCAGCGCCTTTCTGTCCGACGGTCCCACCGGTCTGCGCAAGCAGATGGGCGAGGGAGACCATCTGGGCCTGAATGCCAGCGAGCCCGCCACCTGCTGGCCCACCGCGGCCGCGGTGGCCAACAGCTGGGACCCCGCGCTGGGCGAGCGGATTGGCGCCGCGCTGGGCGAGGAAGCCCTGGCCCAGAAGGTCAATATGGTGCTGGGGCCCGGCCTCAACATCAAGCGCAGCCCGCTGTGCGGGCGCAACTTTGAGTATTTCAGCGAGGACCCCTACCTGGCCGGCAAGATGGCCGCCGGGTACATCCGGGGCATCCAGAGCAAAGGGGTGTCCGCCTGCCCCAAGCATTTCGCCGCCAACAGCCAGGAGCTGCGCCGCATGGCCAACGACAGCGTGGTGGACGAGCGCACCCTGCGGGAGATCTATCTGACGGGCTTTGAGATCGCCGTGCGGGAGGGCAAACCCGGCGCGATCATGAGTTCCTACAACCAGATCAACGAGGTCTACGCCAACGAGAACCCCCATCTGCTGCGGGATATCCTGCGGGATGAATGGGGCTTCGACGGGGTGGTGGTCACCGACTGGGGCGGCTCCAACGACCATGTGGAGGGGGTGCGCGCCGGCTCCACCCTGGAGATGCCCGGCACCGCCGGCGACAGCGACCGGCAGCTGGCCGCCGCCGTGCGGGCCGGCGTGATCGACGAGGCCCTGGTGGACGAGCGGGTGGACGAGATCCTGGAGTTCGTCCTGCGCACCGACGCGGCCCGCAAGGCCGCCGGCGAGGTGAAGCTGGATGTGGACGCCCACCACGCGCTGGCCCGCCAGGCCGCCGAGCAGAGCGCCGTGCTGCTGAAGAATGACGGGGACCTGCTGCCGCTGGCCGCCGGCGCCAAGGTGGCGGTGATCGGGGATTTTGCCGATACCCCCCGCTACCAGGGCGCGGGCAGCAGCAACGTGAATCCCACCCGGCTGGAGAGCGCCCGGCAGGTGCTGGGCCAGTTCCCGCTGGAGGTGGTGGGCTACGCCGCCGGCTTTGAGCGGGCCGACAAGCCCAACGAGGAGCTGCTGCGCCAGGCGGTGGACCTGGCCGAAAAGGCCGACGTGGTGCTGCTGTATCTGGGCCTGCCCGAGATCAGCGAGAGCGAGGGGGTGGACCGCAGCCACATGCGCATCCCCGCCAACCAGGTGCGGGTGCTGGAAGAGGTGGCCGCCGTGAACCCCCGCGTGGCGGTGCTGCTGGCGGGCGGCAGCGCGGTGGAGACCCCCTGGGTCATCCACTGCCAGGCGCTGCTCTACGGCGGGCTGGGCGGCCAGGCCGGGGCCTCGGCCCTGCTGCGGATCGTCACCGGCCAGGCCGAGCCTTCCGGCCGGCTCAGCGAGAGCTGGCCCCTGGCCCTGGAGGACAACCCCAGCGCCAGCTACTGGCCCAGCCCCTGCCGCACCAGCGAGTACCGGGAGGGCCTGTATGTGGGCTACCGGTACTACGAAACGGTGGACAAGCCGGTGCGCTTTGCCTTTGGCTACGGGCTGTCCTACACCCGGTTTGCCTATTCCGATCTGAAGGTCAGCCAGAACGAGGCGACCTTCACCCTGACCAACACCGGCGAGCGCCGGGGCGCCGAGGTGGCCCAGCTGTACGTGGGGCTGCCCGGCGGCAAGGCGGGGCGGCCTGTGCGGGAACTCAAGGGCTTTGCCAAGGTCTGGCTGGAGCCCGGCGAGAGCCGCACCGTGACCATCCCGCTGGACGACAAGGCGTTCCGCTACTTTGACACCGCCGCCGGCGGCTGGCGGGTGGAGAGCGGCGAATACCGCCTGGAGATTGGCGCCAGCTGCCACGACATCCGTCTGGCCGGCGCTTTGGCCGTGGAGGGCAACGGCGAACCCGTCGCCCCGCCGGAGCCCTACCGCACCGGTCAGGTGGCCAAGGTGAGCGACGAGGACTTCACCGCCCTGCTGGGCCGGCCCCTGTCGCCCGCTCGCTGGGATGAGAGCGCGCCTTTGGGCATGAACGACGCCATCGGCCAGATGTACTACGCCAAGAGCCGTCTGGCCCGTTTCGCCTGGCGGATCCTGACCGACAAGAAAGCCAAGAGCGAGCGCAGCGGCGTGCCCGATCTGAACATCCAGTTCATCTACAATATGCCCTTCCGCGGCATCGGCAAGATGATGAACGGCATGGTGACTATGGAGATGGCCGAGGGCATCCTGGTGATGGTCAACGGCCACTTCTTCCGGGGCCTGGGCCGGGTCTGGCGCGGCTGGCGCAACGCCGCCAAGGCGTCCAAGGCGGCAAAGAAGGCCGCACAGGGCTGATACGAGGAGGAAACACCAATGAATCTCTGGAACAACTTCGCGGCCAAACATCCCGCCGCCGCCAAATGGGTGCGGGAGGGCGGTTTGTTCGTCATCGTGAGCAACCTGATCACCGTCTTCAAGTATCTGATGCTCACCTTCCTGCCGGCGGCCTTCGCCTTCCTGGGCGACGCCTCCTTCGGCTGGCCCGGCATCCCCCTGACCCTGTTCGGGGAGACCTTCCAGTGGAACATCCTGGGCTATGACCAGGCCCACGGCGGCCTCGCCTACTTCTGCGCCTACATGGTGGCCATGGTGATCGGTGAGGTGGTCAACTTCCCGATCCAGCGCAGCTTTGTGTTCCGCTCCAAGGGCAAGATCGGGCCCCAGATCGCCTGGTACCTGGCGGCGTTCATCGTGATCACCTGCATCGTCAACTCGATCAACTGCATCTGGGTGGCGGTGGCCGGCCTGCTGGTGCCCGACTTTATCTACAACATCGGCACCACCGTGCTCAACGGCGGCATCTCGATGGTGGTCTTCTTCTTTGTCAACAAGAAGATCTTCCCACAAGCGGCCAAAAACGCCTGACCGCATCCCGCTTTTCTCACCGCCCCGGCCATTGGCCGGGGCGGTTTTTTCGCCGCGGACGAAAGCGGCGGCCGGGCCGATTCGTACTATTGAGGGAGAAAGACGGAAATTTCCGTCCCATCCGCCCCAAAATCGTGTATAATAGAACTGTGCGGCCCGCGGCCGCGCCCTTGAACAAAAAACCAAAGGAGGACGACGAGCGTGAAGCTTCTGTCCATTGCGGTTCCCTGCTACAATTCCCAGGACTATATGCGCCACTGCATCGACGGGCTGCTCACCGGCGGCGACGAGGTGGAGATCCTGATCGTGGACGACGGGTCCAAAGATAACACCGGCGCCATCGCGGACGAATACCAGGCCGCCCACCCGGGGCTGGTGCGGGCCATCCATCAGGAGAACGGCGGCCACGGGGCCGCGGTCATGGCCGGGGTCCGGGCGGCCACCGGCGCCTATTTCAAGGTGGTGGATTCCGACGACTGGCTGGATGAGGCCGCCTTTTCCCAGGTGCTGGACACCCTGCGCGGCTTTGTGAACAGCCAGCCCACGGTGGATCTGCTGATCAGCAACTTTATCTACGACAAGGTGGGCGCGGCCCACAAGAAGGTCATGCGGTACGGCAACGCCCTGCCCGAGGGCCGGCCCCTCTCCTGGAACGAGGTGGGCAAACTGCACCGGGGGCAGTATATCCTGATGCACTCGGTGATCTACCGCACCCAGGTGCTGCGGGACTGCGGGCTGGATCTGCCCCGCCACACCTTCTATGTGGATAACCTGTTCGTCTATGTGCCCATGCCCTGGGTGCGCACCCTGTACTACCGGAACCTGGATCTGTACCACTACTACATCGGCCGGGAGGGCCAGTCGGTGCAGGAACAGACCATGATCCGCCGCATCGACCAGCAGATCCTGGTCAATAAGCGGATGATCGAGCAGGTGGACCTGCCCCGGGTGGAACCCGCGCGGCTGCGCCAGTACATGTACAACTACCTGGAGATCATCACCACCATCTCCAGCGTGCTGGCGCTGCGGGGCGGCACCCCGGAACTGCTGGAGAAGAAGCGGGAACTGTGGCAGTGGATCAAGGATCAGGACGCCGGGCTGTACAAGCAGCTGCGGTATGGCCTGATGGGCCGGGTCATGAACCTGCCCGGCAGCTCGGGCCGGGGCTTCGCGGTGCTGTGCTACAAGATCAGCCAGAAACTGTTCGGCTTCAACTGAAAGGAGAAGAAAGGATGCGCAATCAGTACGATTATCTGATCGTGGGCGCGGGCCTGTTCGGCGCGGTGTTTGCCCACGAGGCGGCCAAGCACGGCCGCAAATGCCTGGTCATCGACAAGCGCGGCCACATCGCCGGCAACATCCACTGCGAGGTGGTGGCGGGCATCCGGGTGCACCAGTACGGCGCCCACATCTTCCACACCTCCGACGAGCGGGTGTGGGAGTATGTGAACCGGTTCGCCCGGTTCAACCACTATGTGAACAGCCCCATCGCCATCTACAAGGACGAGCTGTACAACCTGCCCTTCAACATGAACACCTTCTCCAAGATGTGGGGGGTGCGCACCCCGGCCGAGGCCAAGGCGGTGATCGAGGAGCAGATCGCCCAGCTGAACATCACCGAGCCGAAAAACCTGGAGGAACAGGCCCTCAAGCTGGTGGGCCGGGACGTGTACGAAAAGCTGGTCAAGGGCTACACCGAAAAGCAGTGGGGCCGCCCCTGTACCGAGCTGCCCGCCTTTATCATCCGGCGGCTGCCGCTGCGGTTTGTCTACGACAACAACTATTTCTCCGACCCGCACCAGGGCATCCCGATGGGCGGCTACGACGCCATCGTGGAGCAGCTGCTGGGGGACGCGGAGGTGCGGCTGAACACCGACTACTTCGACCTGATCGCGGCCGAGCCGGAGATCGCCGCCCGCACGGTGTTCACCGGCCAGATCGACCAGTTCTTCCATTTCTGCTACGGGCCGCTGGAGTACCGCACCGTGCGGTTTGAGACCGAGCTGCTCAGCCACACCGGCAACTACCAGGGCAACGCGGTGGTCAACTACACCGACCGGGAGGTGCCCTACACCCGCGTGATCGAGCACAAGCACTTTGAGTTCGGCGCGGGCGACGAGGACAAGACGGTGATCAGCCGGGAGTACTCCACCGAGTGGACCCCCGGCGCCGAGCCCTACTACCCGGTGAACGACGAAAAGAACAACGCCCTGTACCAGAAGTACAAGGCGCTGGCGGCCGATCGGCCGGACGTGATCTTCGGCGGCCGGCTGGGCCAGTACCGCTACTACGACATGGACAAGGTGATCGCCGCCGCCCTGGACGCGGCGGAACAGGAGTTCGCCGGTCTGTGACCAAAATACCGCATACGAATCAACGCCCCGGCGGGCTTTGCCCGCCGGGGCGTTTTGCTGGTGCAGGGAGGGGAAAATCAGGCGGGCGCGTTCGCCTTGGTATGGCTCAGGCCGCGCAGCTGCTCGGCCTGCTGCTGCAGCATCCGGCTGGTGGCCGAGCTCTCCTGGGCGGAGGCGGCGGTCATCTGCACCAGATGCGAGACCGACTCGATCTCGTCGTGGATGTTATGGACCATGCCGTTCTGCTCCTCGGCCATCTCCGAGATCTCGCCGGTGTGGGCCGCCACCATATCCACGCTGGCCTTGATGGACTCCAGCGCGGAGGCGGTGTTGTCGGCCACCTGGTTGCCGTTCTGGATGGCCCGCAGGCACTGGTCGATCAGTTCGCCGGTGCCCTTGGCCGCCTCGGCGCTCTTGCTGGCCAGGCTGCGCACCTCGTCCGCCACCACGGCGAAGCCCTTGCCGGCCTGCCCGGCCCGGGCGGCCTCCACCGCTGCGTTGAGGGCCAGGATGTTGGTCTGGAAGGCGATGGAATCGATGGTCTGCATCACCCGCTCGATGGCCAGCGAACTCTCCCGGATCTCGGACATGGCGTGCAGCATCTCCTGCATGTGGGTGGTGCCGGCCTCCACCTGCTGCTGCATGCTCTGGGCCTCCTGGCGCATCTGCTGGGCGCGGCTGGCGGTATCCTTCACCTTGTCGGTCATCTGGCCGGCGGCGCTGCTGAGCCGGTCCATCGAGGTGGACTGCTCCGACGCGCCCCGGGCCAGGCTGTCCGCCTGTTCGGCCAGGGTCTGGGCGTCACCGTTCACCTGGTCCGCGATCTGGTTCATCTGCTCCAGCAAAGCGGATTGCTGGGCGAAGAGTTTCTGCTCCTCACGGCGGCGGGCGTCCAGCTGGCGGAACAGCTTCTGCGCCTCCTGCCGGCTCTTGTTGGCCTCATCCAGATACCGGTGCACGATGCGGATGGCGCTCTGCATCAGCAGCGAGCTGACCAGAATGGCCACCAGACATTCCACCAGCTGAATGATGGGGGCCACCAGCGCGCCGTCGGTGACGCTCAACAGGATCACCTCGGCCACAAAGGCCACCACGCTGAACCCGGTGCAGAGCATCACCAGGCCGGTGTCCAGCAGCAGGGTGTTGAGGGCAATGGCGCAGATGTACAGCGGGGTGCTGGGCAGGAAATTGCCGGTGGAAGAGGCCGACATCAACACGATCAGGTTGACATACACCGCGTACAGCCGGGCAAAGAGCAAAGCGTTGCGCTCATTGGCCAGCAGCAGCGTGGGAATGACCAGCAATGCCGTGATGGCAAGCAGGAAAAAGGCGTTGAGAAACTTCAGTTCGGCCAGATACATGAGCGAGAACAGCAGACACGACCCTCCCAGGATCTTGGCGCACAGTTTCAGCGGCTTTACACGTTCGATCAAAGCGTATCCCTCCAGCAGCCCGGTTATGATGGGCCGCGTCAGGCGGCCCCGATGATATATATATACATTATCGTCGATCTTTGGGAAAAAGAAAAGAGAATCCGGCAACTTTTTGTTGCAAAAACCGCAATAGTTCCGCTTTGAGGGGGATCACAGCCGGGGCGAGGGGGTATAAAACTCAAAGATCACCGCGTCCCAGCGGCCCCGGTTGGCAAAGCCGGGCCGGGCGGTCCAGAATACCCCGGTGGCCCCCAGCAGCCGGCACAGCCGCACGCTCAGGTTGGGCGCCCCGCCGCCCCAGGCCATAAACTGCGGCCGGGCGATCAGGTTGCCCAGCCCCCGGCTCAAAAAGAAGGCCCGCCGGTGGCAGCAGCTGTACTGCCGCGCCGGGTTCAGCAGCTGGCCCCGCAGGATATCCGGGGCGTTGCGCCGGAACCAGGCCACGATCCGCGGATCAAAACTCTCCACACAGTAGGGCCCATCGTAGGCCCGCAGCAGGGCCAGCGTCTTTTCGCACAGTTCCGCGCGGCGGGGCCCGCTCTTCAGTTCCACGATCAGGGGCTGGCGGCCCGCCACCGTGGCCAGCACGTCCCGGAACAGCGGGATGGTCTGGTCGGTGCCCCCCAGCCGCAACTCCTGCAGCTGGGCGAAAGTGCGGCTGTCCACCCGGCCGTCTGCCCCGGTCATCCGGGGCAGATCGTCGTCGTGAAACACCACCACCTGGCCGTCCCGGCTCAGCTGCACGTCCAGCTCGCTGCCGTAGCCCGCCTCGGTGGCCGCGGCAAAGGCGGGCAGGCTGTTCTCCGGCACCGAGCCGTCCTTTGAGTGCAGGCCCCGATGGGCGAAATTCCGGCCGGTCACCATCCGCCGGGCCGCCGCGCAGCCCCGGCCGGGCAGAATACAGAACACCCAGCCCACCGCCAGCGCGGCCAGTACGATCCAGATCCACATACTTGTTTCCTCCCCTTGAGGCCCCGCGCGGGGCCCCGGCTTTCCCATCCATTGTACCGCGCCGCCCGGGCAAAGTAAACAATTCTTAAAAAAAGCTTTCACAAATTTAACATACCGGCCGTTTATTATGGTATTATACAAATAACGGGAAAGCATACGGCGGCCGCGGGGCCGCCCGGAAAAGGAGGACGGTTCAATGGCGAAGATCCTGATCGTGGACGATGAGGCCCGGATCCGGGAGCTGATCCGGGAACACCTGCAATACGCCGGGTTCCAGTGTGAGGAGGCCACCGACGGCAGCGCCGCGCTGGCCCAGCTGGGGGCGGGCGGCATCGACCTGGTGATCCTGGACGTGATGATGCCCTTTGTGGACGGGATGACCTGCCTGCGGGAGATGCGCGCGCGCCACATCGACACCCCGGTGATCATGCTCACCGCCCGGGGCGAGGAGTACGACAAGCTGGCCGGGCTGGAGAGCGGGGCGGACGACTATGTGGTCAAACCCTTCAGCCCCCGGGAACTGGTGGCCCGGGTCAAGGCGGTGCTGGCCCGCACCATGCCCCGCGCCGCCGAGGAATCCGGCCACTACACCTTCGGCCAGCTGGAGATCGACACCGCCAGCCACAGCGTCAAGGTGGGCGGGCAGGAGACCTCCCTGACCCCCAAGGAGTTTGACCTGCTGGTGTTCCTGGCTGAGAACAAGGGCCTGGCGCTGAGCCGGGAGAAGATTTTGCAAAAGGTGTGGAACTACGACTATTTCGGGGAGGACCGCACCGTGGACACCCACATCAAGATGCTGCGCAGCCATCTGGGCGCCTGCCGGGACTACATCGTGACCGTGTGGGGGGTGGGCTACAAGTTTGACCCGGGTGCCGCCAAATGAGTTCCCCGGTGACCGGCGGCAAACCGGAGCGCCGCCCGCTGCGTATGGGCACCAAGCTGCTGTTTTTCCTCTGCGCCATGACCGCGCTGACCCTGCTGCTGGTCTGGCTGCTGGTGACCCGTTTTCTGGAGCCGCTGTACCAGAACCACATCTACCGGGATCTGGTGACCCGGATGGAATCCCTGGCCAGCCGCATCGACGCGGCCGAGGCCCCCGTCAGCGACCGCAACCTGTGGGGGCTGCAGGTGGACGACGAGTTCTGGAGCGGCATCAATGGGGAGATCGTGGACGGCACGCTGGACTTTCAGGGCTGCTGCGTGGACGTGGCCGACAATACCCTGCGCAGCATCGCCCACATCGAGCATCTCTATCCCTGCCTGCTGCACGCCAACGCCAGCACCTTCGGGGTGGCCGGCGAGACCGAGTGGAACACCACCCAGATGATCTATCTGCGCAGCCAGGTGTTTGAAAAGGGCCAGATCTACGAGATCGTGGAGAACAAAAACGGCGACCGCCGCCAGATGGTGGTGGGCCGCCTGGCGGGGGACGGGCGCTATACCGTGATCCTGTCCACCAGCATGGCCCAGGTGACCGAGGCCGCCGTGGTGCTGGATGAGCTGCTGCCCGCCGTGGGCCTGGGGCTGCTGGCGGTGTCGGTGATCGCGGCCTGGGTGTTCAGCCGGTGGTTTACCCGGCCGCTGACCCAGCTGGGCCGGGCCGCCCGGGAGATGGCCGGCGGCAACTACGACGTGCGGGTGGAGCCCACCCGCAGTTCGGACGAGCTCAACCAGCTGGCCGGGGACTTCAACCACATGGCCAGCGAGGTGAAGAAGGCCGCCCAGCTGCAGCGGGACCTGCTGGCCAACGTGAGCCACGACCTGCGCACCCCCTTGACCCTGATCAAGGGCTACGCCGAGACGGTGCGGGACATCACCGGCGACAACCCCGACCGCCGCACCGAGCAGCTGAACATCATCGTGGACGAGACCGACCGGCTCTCGGGCCTGGTGAACAGCGTCATGGAGTTGAGCAAGGTCAGCAGCGGGGTGGAGAAGCCCCAGATGGTGCTGTTTGACATGGCCCAGCTGTGCGAGGAGGTGGCCGAGCGGTACGAGGCGGTTTGCGCCCAGAACGGCTACACCCTCAAGCTGGAGGCGAACACCCCCTGCCTGGTGGGGGCCGACCCGGCCATGATGGAGCGGGTGCTGCACAACCTGCTGGGCAACGCCATGCACCACATCGGGGAGGACAAGGTGTTTGTGCTGCGCTGCATTCCCCGCCCCGAGGGCGGCGCCCGCATCGAGGTGGAGGACCACGGCGCGGGCATCGACGCCGCCGACTTGCCCTACATTTTCGACCGGTACTACCGCAGCCGTTCCGACGCGGGCAAGGTGGGCACGGGTCTCGGCCTGAGCATCACCAAGGCCATCTTCCAGAGCCACGGCTGCCGGTTCGGGGTCAACAGCACCCCCGGCCAGGGCACCACCTTCTGGTTCACCCTGGACGCAAGGCTGTAACACAATACAAAAAATTCCCAGGCCCCGGCGCAAGACGAAACCTTGCGCCGGGGCCCGGGTCTGTTGTTTGTTCCGCGGGAAAAATACGCTCATGCCGTCCCGCTCACCGTGAAGGTCATCCAGCCCCGGCTGCAAGCGGCGTTTTCCTCCTCGATCAGGAAGGAACCGCCCACCTGAAAGCCCTCAAGTTCCACCTGACACTCCAGGGAGAGATCCCGCCAGGTCAGGGAAAAGGGGGTGAAGGCGGTCTGCCGCTCCAGCCGGGCGGGCAGGGTGAGGGTCAGGGCCCAGCTGTTCCACCAGCCGCCCTCCCCCGCCCCGAAGGCCCGGGCCAGCCGGGACAGTTCCGCGGCGGGCCATTGGCTGAAATAGTCGGTATTCGACCAGGCCCACACAATAATGAGGTGTGATAGCGATAGCGGCAAAAAGCTAATAAAATCAATGGTTTTGCGGACAGCGGATAGACAGGGAA
>CALXIA010000009.1 GCA_944388245.1 uncultured Gemmiger sp.
CGTCTGCGGGCTCATCGCCCCTCTTGCGAGGGCCGATTCACCTCTCAGCCGTTGCCCCGCTGCCTTTGGAAAAAATAATGTCTGCCATACAGTTTTATCCTCCTTTTTCTGCTTCTCTCTGCGCCCGCTGCCGTATATACAAATAGTATATATGCTCACATTTATCCAATCAGATAAAGCAGCCGCGCACCGTACCGCCGCCGCTCTGGCCGTCGGTGGCCAGGATTCGGAACACGCCGCTGGCGGTGGTGGCGGTGACCCCGTCGCCCGCCTCGTTCAGGGTGACGGCGCTGCCCACCGCGGTCTGGGCCACGGTGGCGTTGGCGGTGGTCTCAAAGACGGTGGTGGGCAACACCGGCAGGGCCGGATACAGCCCATCGGTGCGGGCCGGTCCCACCAAAATATGAGTGGGGCGGGTCGAGCCGGTCGCGGCGGCCAGCTTGCCGCCGGTCAGGGCCACGGCCGCGCCGGGCACAAGGCCCTCGCCGCCGGGCAGATAGCAGAACGGTTCCACCGCGCCGATGGCGCGGTTTGCGATCGTAAACATAGTGCGTACCTCCTTTGATTTTTGTGGGTGTTGGGGCGGTCAGCGCCCCGCGAAACGCCGGTGATACCGGCGGGCCTCCTCCCGGCTCAGCCCGAACTTGGCCCAGGTGTCCAGCTCCTCGTCGGTCAGCCCCTCCTCGGCACGGGCGCGGCCGCCGGCGGGGGCCAGGTGCCCGGTGCTGCGGGCGGCGTTGAGGGCCGCCTGCCGGGCCGCCTGGACCTGCCGGTCCATGAGCCGGTCGTACTGGGTCAGCTTGAAGGCGCTGACCAGATCCAGCCCACCCCGCACCAGTCGGTCGAACCGGTCAAAATCCGGCATCCGGGCCAGGTCCTCAAACCGGGCCACCTCCGGGTCCAGACGGCCGATCTGCCGCAGCTGGTCGTCCAGCTGGCGGTCGGCCCGCTCCAGCGCCATGCGGTGGGCCCAGTCCGGGGGCGGCACCGGCTCATAGGCCGGCGAGGATTCCGGGGCCGGATCCGCCGCGACGGTCTCGGTCTCCGGCGCGGGGCTTTCCTCTGTCTGCGGCAGGTTCACCATCTCGTCCATGAATTTCCCTCCTTTCCTTCGGGCGTCGGCCCGGTCATTTGCTGCGGGGGTCGGGGCGGCGCACCTCCGGCTTTTTGCCGCCGGGCGCCGGCTTCGGGGCGGGCACCTGCATGCTGCCGCCGTTTCCGATCTTCAGCTTGGCCATTCGCGTTCACCTCCTTTCGGTTACAGGCGGGTCAGGGGTACCGGGTGGGTCACCTGCTCCACACACTCGCCGTATCGTTCGCACTTCGGGTTGCGGCAGAAAAACTCCTGCACCAGCATCACCCGGGTCTCGGTGTCGGGGCTGTCGTCCCCGGTCACCGCGGTGCGGCTTTCCACCCGCATCTCCACCTTACACGAGGGGCAGAGCATCTTCCTCACCTCCCTCCTGTTCCAGCAGGGTCTTGACCTCCTGGGCGTGGGGAAAATCGGTGCGGGCCAGCATCGTCCAGTACAGCCGGCGGCTGGCCGCATCCGAGGCGGGGCCGAAGGCGCCCGCCCGGTACTTGTCGTCCAGCTGCTGCCACAGCACGCTGCGGTTGCTGGCCTGGGTGGCGCTGGGGTCCACCGAGAACAGGAACTCATCGTTCCAGTACCACTCGCCGGCGGCGTCCTGTTTGAGGAAAGCCCACCGGTCGAAATGGGCGAACCGCTGGCTGCCATCCGCCAAACGCTCGGCGTAGGGCACCGGCTGATCGGCGTAGGCCAGCAGATAGCGGAACATCAACTCATACAACCGGGCGTAGGCCTGGTTTTTCTGGTCCCGCTTGGATTGCAGCCGCCCCGCGGCCTGGTTAGCGCTGAACTGCTTGGCGGTGCCGCTGATGGCGCTGGAATCGTACTTGCCCTGGTAGGCGTCGGTGATGCCCAGGGTGCTCTTGGCCCACTGGTAGTTCTGCTCCAGGGCGGTCATCTCCTTGCTCACGTCCGGCTGCACGTTCACCACCCCGATCAGCGCCTTTTCGGCGGGGGTGCGCACCCGGATGATCTTGAGTTCCCGGTCGGTGGTCTCGATCCGCACCCCCTCGGGCAGGGTCACATAGCTGCCGCCCTTGAGGATCTTCTCGTCGATCTTGGCCCCCATCTTTTTGATGGCGTCCTGCTGATCCCGGATCACCTCCACGTCGCTGCCGCCCAGCAGGCTGCCGGAACGGCTCACGTTCCGGCGCAGCACCACCGGGAACACCCCCGGCGCGGTGCAGGGCGCCCGGGGCGCGGCGGCCCCCCACTGGGTCAGCGGCAGGCCGTCCTCCCCGTGGGCCGGGGTACCGTCCGCCAGCAAGACGGCCCGTTCCCGCTCCGGCCCGGGCGGGACGATATCCGCCGGCGCGGTCTGCCAGTCCACCGGGCCGGTCTCCATCCGCCCGCCGCAGACCGGGCACCACTCGGTGCCGGGCTCGGCCTCGGCGCCACAGTCGGCACAGACCGCCCGCCGCCGGGCCTGGTAGTCCTCCAGATCCTCCAGGGTCACATCCTCCACCCAGCTGAACATGCCCACCCCGCCCCGTCGGTTGCGGTAAAAGGCAATATTCTGGGTGACCAGTTCCTCCCGGGGGGTCTCGCCCTCCCCCCGCAGATCGGGGGTCTGTTCGCCGCAGGCGGTCACATCCACCCCGTAGCGCTTGAAGATGGATTGCTTGGTCTGGGCCATCTGCACAAACAGATAGTCCATCTTTTCGATCTCACAGACCCCCGGCTGGGGGATCACCTGGCGGGGATGCAGCGGGGTGATGGCCAGCTGGCCCAGGGTGCAGTGCCCGCCGCCCCGGGGGTCCCACTCCACCAGCCAGAAGCTGCCGCCCTGGATGGGCACGGTGCGCTCCTGCAGATCGTTCAGGTCGGCCAGGCCCCGCAGCTGGATCTGATGGCGCAGCACCGCCTCGATGCTGCGGGCCAGTTCGGTGTCCTCGGCGTGGATGGCCTCCACCCGGGGCAGGGGCAGGGTGCTGTCCACCTGGCTCTCCACCAGTTCATAGGCAATGTTGCGCACATTGCTGCTGTCCCGGGCGGGGCGGCCGTCCGCGTCGGTCAGCCGGCGGCTGCCGTTGTACAGCGCCTCCCACCGGTCCATGTTGGCAAGGGTGTCGGCGTAGGCGGCGCGGGCGGCCGCCAGCCGCTGCTGCCAAAGCTGACGGCGGCGGGCCCCGGCGGCGCTTTTCTCCCGTTTTCTGTGTAGCATACTTCCTCCTTTTCCGCGGCCCTCAGAACGGGTCGCCGTATTTTTCGATCAGATAGGCCCGGCCCGCCGCGTCGGCCCGCTCATAGTCCTCCCACTGGTCCGGGCTCCACACCGCCCGCCGTTTGGCCGGGGCGCGGGCGGGGCCGGTCCAGTAGACGCAGAACCCCCGCAGCGCGTCCGGGGCGTGGGTCAGTTCGTGGGGCTGGCGGGCGGTGTCCTCCGGGCGGCGGGGATCAAACTGCAGCGCCGGCAGGGTGCGGATCAGGTTGCGGCAACCCGCGAAGATCCGCAGCCAGGGCTGCCCGTCCTCCCCGGGGGCCAGCCACTCCCGCACCGCCCGCCAGCCGTTTACCCGGTCGTTGGAGGTGCGAGTCAGCGGCAGGCCGGCCTGGGCAAAATAGTCTGCGGCGCTGCGCCCGGTCTCCTGGCGACGGTTCCACAGATCCGGCGGGGCCAGCGCCGCCCGCAGGCTCTCCCCCTGCCCGGCCTGCCGCAGCAGCCGGGCCGCCGCCCCGATGGTGTGGCCCCGGCCCTCCTCACCCTTGCCGTTGTCCCGGCCCTCGTACACCTCCCGGTACACCCAGGCCCGGCCCTGCTCATCCATGGCCACCCAATAGGCCGCCAGCATGTCGGTGCCGTAGTCCAGGGTCAGATACCGGGGCCAGTGGGCCGGGATGGCAAAGGGCTGGCAGACGTGGATCTGCTGGCGGAATTCGGCAAAATACTGTCCCTCAAACAGATCCCACTCCCCGTTCAGCAGGGCCCGGCGCTGGGCGTCGGGCAGATTTTCCAGCCGGCGCAGATAGCCCGGGTCCCGCTGCATCAAAAACGGGTTGTCCTGTACCCGGCTGGGCAGGAACAGGCGGGTGCCGCTGGCGGCGGCCCAGGGCCGGCCGGCGGGGGCCGGGTCGATGAACCGGGCCTTCACCCAGGCGTGCCCCACCCCGCCGGGGTTGGTGGAACTTTTGATGGATTTGGGGAAATGGTTCGCCCCCCGCAGCCGGCTCATCAGATACAGGTACATCTCCTCGGAAAAGTGGGTCAGCTCATCGAAGCGGATCACATCGTATTCCGCGCCCTGGTAGCGATACACGTCCTTTTCGTGGTCGCAGTAGCCAAACTCCAGCAGGCTGCCGTTCACAAACCGGCCCAGATGGGCGGTGGAGGCGTAGCTGTACACCTGTCGGGGGTAGAAGGCCAGATGCTGGGCGATCAGGCTGCGTTCCAGATCCGGGTAGGTGCGGCGCAGGATCAGCTGCCGGCTGCCCGGATACCGCAGGGCGTAGAGCAGCGCGTCAGCCAGCTGGGCGTAGCTTTTGCCGCCGCCCGCCGCCCCGCCGAACAGCACCTCGTCCGCCTCCGCCTCCACAAACGCCTGCTGGCGGGGGGTCAGGGTCAGTTCCAGTTCCATCGCCTGTTCAGCCGGGCGGCTCCTCCGCAATCCGGTCCACCACCCGCACCGTCACCCGCAGTTCCCCCGCGCCGGGGGCAGCGGGGGCGTCGGCAAACAGCCGGTACCGTTTGCCCAGCAGTTCCAGCGCCTTGAGCCGGGCGCTCATGGGCGGGGGCTGTTCCAGTACGTTGCCCGACCGGTCCACCTCCGGGTAGCTGCGGCGCCCCAGGGCGATGTCGCTCAACTCCGCCAGCAGTTCCTCCGGTGTGGCCGGGCGGGCTTTTCGTGCCGCCATCGCGTTCTCCTCCTTTCCGGTATATCTCCCAAAATTCCGGGCCCGCTGCCGGGCCCGGGGCGCGCCCTGTCCTTCCCGCATCCCACCCCCGACCGTCTCCTGTGGCCGGGACCTGAGCAAAGGCGGCGCGCCGGTTTCCTTTGCCACCGTCAGCATAGCACGAGGGGCGGCGGGCTTTCTCGGGCGAGTGGCCGGGCCAAGCCGGGCGAGTGGGCGGGCGTTTGCGGGCGGCAAATGTGAAATGCGCACGAACGATTACAAAAATGTAACGTTTGGTAAAAATGTTTGACAGAAAAATCACGTGGCGCTATACTCTCATGCGGAACAGCCGCATGGCTGCACCCTCTAATTCCGAGAAACAAGATCCAAGGAGGAACGTATGAAGAGCAATTCGATCGGCCGCAAGGCCGTATGCGTGGTTCTGGCGCTTCTGATGGCGCTGAGCCTGGTCGCCTGCGCGGGCAACGCCCAGAACGCGGCCGCCGGCGCCCAGACCGCCACCGGCACCGCCAAGGGCTTCGGCGGTGATGTGTCGGTGACCATCACCGTGGAGGACGGCAAGATCACCGCCGCCTCTGCCGTGGGCGACAGCGAGACCGACGGTGTGGGCAGCGTGGCCATTGAGCAGCTGCCGCAGCAGATGGTGGACAGCCAGACCCTGGATGTGGACGCCATCTCCGGCGCCACCATCAGCAGCACCGCCGTGGTGGAGGCCGCCAAGGCGGCTGTCTCCAGCCTGGGGCTGGACCCGGCTTCCTTCACCGGTAACGGCGGTTCCGCCGCCGGCGAGGACGCCACCTACGACGCCGACGTGGTGGTCGTGGGCGCGGGCGGCGCGGGCATGACCGCCGCCATCACCGCGGCCAAGGCCGGCAAGAGCGTGGTCGTTGTGGAGAGCATGGCCATGATGGGCGGCAACTCGGTGCGGGCCACCGGCGGCATGAACGCCGCCAAGACCCCCGCCCAGGACGAGAACGAGTTCACCGAGTCGGCCGGCGTGGAGAAGACCCTGGCCTCCCTGCCCGACTGGGCCGACAACGAGGCCATCACCGCCCTGGGCGAGACGGTCAAGACCCAGTGGGCGGACTACCAGGCCAACCCCACCGGCTATTTTGACAGCCCGGAACTGTTCCAGCTGGACACCCTGATCGGCGGCAAGGGCATCAACGACCCGGAACTGGTCGCCACCCTGGTGAACAACAGCGCGGACAGCATTGAATGGCTGGCCTCCATCGGCATCGATCTGCCCAGCGTGGGCAGCTTCGGCGGCGCTTCGGTCAAGCGCATCCACCGCCCGGTGGACGCCGAGGGCAAGACCCTGTCGGTGGGCAGCTACATGATCCCCATTCTGGAGAAGAACTGCCAGGACCTGGGCATTGAGATCCTTTTGAACACCAAGGCCACCGCCATCCTGACCGATGAGAACGGCGCGGCCGTGGGCATCACCGCCGAGGGCAAGGGCGGCAGCACCGTGACCGTCAACGCGGGGAGCGTTGTGCTGGCCACCGGCGGCTTCGGCGCCAACCTGGAGATGGTGGTGCAGTACAAGCCGGAACTGGCCGGTTTCGCCTCCACCAACGCGCCGGGCGCGCAGGGTGAGGGCATCGCCATGGCCACCGCCATCGGCGCGGCCACCGTGGACATGGACCAGATCCAGATCCATCCCACCGTGGAGGCCAACACCGCCGCCCTGATCACCGAAGGTCTGCGCGGCGACGGCGCGATCCTGGTGAACGCCGAGGGCAAGCGGTTCTGTGACGAGGTGGGCACCCGCGACGCGGTGAGCGCCGCCGAGATCGCCCAGACCGGCGGTTACGCCTGGCTGGTGATCGACCAGAAGATGGTGGACGCCTCCAGCGTGATCGCGGGCTACATCAAGCAGGGCTACACCGTGCAGGGCGACACCTGCGAGGCCCTGGCCGAGGCCATGGGCGTGCCCGCCGCGGACTTTGCCGCCACCATGGACGCCTGGAACAGCTGCGTGGCCGCCGGTGAAGACGCCGAGTTCGGCCGCACCAGCTTTGCCGAGGCGCTGGACACCGCCCCCTACTACGCCATCAAGGTCAGCCCGGGCGTGCACCACACCATGGGCGGCCTGAAGATCAACACCGACACCCAGGTGCTCACCGAGGCCGGCGCCCCGATCGCGGGGCTGTACGCCGCGGGTGAGGTCACCGGCGGTGTGCACGGCGCCAACCGTCTGGGCGGCAACGCCGTGGCCGACTTTGTGGTGTTCGGCCGCATCGCCGGCCAGAACGCCGCCGACTACGCCGCGTAACACAGCACAAAAAAGGACGCGCCCCGCGGGGCGCGCCCTTTTTCTATCTATAGACAGCAAAACGCCCCGGGGGCATGGCCCCCGGGGCGTTCGGGCTTTACAGATTCAGTTCCACCGGATCGGCGTCCAGCTTCTGCTTCACGAATTCGTTCAGCATGGCGGCGGGAAACACCGGTTCCTTATAGCCGAACGCCTCCCGCAGAAAGATCAGGGTCACGGTGGTGCGTCGGCCCGGGTCCAGCCGCAGCTGGTACAGGGTGTCCAGCGGCTGGGCGGTGGGGTTGTGGCGGGTAAAGTGCAGCAGAAAGCTGCCGTCCGGGTCCCGCCGCAGGGTGTAGGAGAACAGGTCCGTCTCCTCGTGGCGGGCCAGCGCGTCCATGCAGTCGTCCAGCGGCCAGTCGGTCCGGAACACGCTGGTGCCGCACGCGCCGGGCGCCTCCCGCCGCTGCCGGTCCCGCCGGGCAATGAACCAGATACAGAGCGCCAGACCCAGCAGGGCCAGCACCAGGGAAATCATGGGGGGCATGGTTACCTCCTTTCCAGATCGGTCGAACTATGGTATAATAGAGCAGATTTGCCTGTATGGTTTATTATACCGCAACCCTGCGCATTTGCAAGGAGGTATCCCATGTCCCTGACCCTGACCCGCAAGACCTACTACCTGCTGGGCATCCTGGCGGTGGCCTGCAACATGTTCAACGCGATTTTGCTGCTCACCGGCTCGTCGCCGGTTTCCCCGGGGGAGAGCCTGGCGTTTGTGCTCACCGGCCTGATGCTGCTCTTCCTGGCGGCGCTGCGCGGCATCCCCGGCTCGGAAAAGGGCCGGTATTTTCTCAGCTTCGTGCTGCTGCTGGCCGGCCCCGCCAGCCTGACCACCTACGCCCCCCTCAACCGGGCGCTGCTGGCCGGCTGCTGGATCAACCTGGTCTTTATGGAATACAGCCGCCTTCGCCGGGAAGACCCGGGCCGCGGCTCCTCCTTTGCCGGGCCGGTGGCGGCGGTCTGCCTGTGCGAACTGGTCCAGACCCTGCTGCTTGTCGCCCCCGAGATGACCGACCTGCTCAAGATGGCCTACAACCTGGCGTTTTTCGCCTGCACCCTGGCCCGGGGCTGGGCCATGGTCGCGCTCTACCGGCAGGCCGCCGCCCGCTCGTGAGGGCATCAACCGCCCGGCGGGCGCATACACATTCCCTTGCGAGGTGACATCATGAGATCTGTTTTCCGCCTGGCCGCCGCCGCGCTGGCCCTGGCATTGACGGCGGGCTGCGCCGCCGCGCCCTCCTCCTCCCTGCCCGCTTCCTCCCCGCCCGCGGCCACCCCGGCCCCGCAGCCCGATCCGGCCGACGAGATCCGGGCCATGTGGATCAGCTACAAGGAATGGGAGACCATGGACTTTTCCAGCGAGGCCGCCTTCACCGAACAGGCGGCCCGGATGATGGAAAACTGCGCGGCCCTGGGGATGAACCGGGTGCTGGTGCAGGTGCGGCCCTTCGCGGACGCGATCTATCCCAGCGAGCTGTTTCCCTGGAGCGATCTGTGCGCCGGCGTCCAGGGGCAGGACCCCGGCTACGACCCGCTGGCCATTCTGGTGCAGCAGGCCCACGGCAACGGGCTGGCCATCGAGGCCTGGGTGAACCCCTACCGGGTGCGGCTGAACGCCAGCTACCCGGCCGGCGAACTGGCGGCCACCAACCCGGCGGTGCAGCATCCGGACTGGGCCAAGGAGGCCGGGGGCGGGATCTACCTGGACCCGGCCAACCCGGAGGTCCAGGCGTATATCGCGGCCGGCGTACAGGAGATTCTGGACAACTACCCGGTGGACGGCATCCACTTTGACGACTACTTCTACCCCACCACCGAGGAGAGCTTTGACGAGGACGCCTACGCCGCGTCGGGCACCGATCTGCCGCTGGCGGACTGGCGGCGGGAGAATGTGAACAGCCTGGTCAGCCTGGTCTACCGCACCGTCAAGGAGGCCAGCCCCACGGCGGTGTTCGGCATCAGCCCCCAGGGCAACCCGGACAACAACTACAACGGCCAGTACAGCGACGTGTCCCTGTGGATGCGCACCCCCGGCTATCTGGACTACGTGATGCCCCAGATCTACTGGGGGTTCGGCTATACCCTCCAGAGCGGCAGCGACCGGTTTGCCTTTGAGAACATCATCGCGGAGTGGGCCGCTATGCCCCGGGCCCAGAAAGTGGCCCTCTGCGCCGGGCTGGGAGCCCACCGGATCGGGGACGGGGACGGCGGCAGCAACGCCACCAGCACCAGCCAGTGGCAGACCGGCTGCAATCTGGCCAGCCAGGTGCAGGGGCTGCGGGCGGCCGGGCTGAACGGCTACGCCCTCTACCGGTACGCTTCCCTGTTTGACAACGCCGCCTGGGCCGATCTGGCCGCCGCCGAGTGCGAGGCCCTGCGAACGGCCAACGACTGACCGCCCTGCCGGTGAAAATCCGGCAAAATCCGCGCCGGGCGGCTTGCGCGTCGAAGATTTGTGGTATACTATGAGTACGGCGTCCTCTGGCGGGGCGCCGTGCTGCGGGACGTTTGAACACCCCGGGGTCTGTGGCCCCGCATCAGGAGGTTTTCCATGAAACATACGCGACTGTTTGCCCTGCTGCTGATCCTGGCGCTCTGCGCCGGGCTGCTGGCGGGCTGTTCCGGTGAGACCGAAGACGCAGACGTGGCCGACGAGATCCACGCCACCGCCGGCGGCAGCATCACCCTGCCGGAGGGCTTTTCCGCCTCCGGCACCTTCACATCCCAGGTCTCCGGGGACGCGCTCTACGCCACCTTCAGCTTCAGCGGCGCCCAGAAAAAGGAGACCGGCTACTTCTCCCCGGCGGGCACCAGCATCACCGTGACCGCCTTTGCCACCACCGAAAACCAGTACAACAAGCAGTTCAAGTTCGCCCTCTGGCAGAAGGTGGACGGCGGCATGGCCTATCTGCCCGGCACCACCGTCTACTACACCGCCGACGGCAGCTGCTACACCTATACCTATGAAGGGCTGGACCCGGCCTCCCAGTACCGGCTGGCCATCTCCCACGACAGCCCCAGCTACGTGGTCTCGGGGCAGTTCTCGGTCAGCGGTCTTGCCACCGCCACCCAGAGCGACGAGGAACTGGACGAAGAGAACGCCTGATCGCATTTTGCGCGGCGGGGTTTTCCACAAAACGCCTTTTGGCGGTGGAAAACCCCGCCGCGTTTCCTTTTTTGCCCTGCAAATTACAACCTAAAGTTGGGCTTTTTCGGGTGAAACAACTTTTAGTTGTTGACTTGTCCTCCCTCCTGTGCTATCGTGGTACTAAACCAAGCAAAGGTTCGGCCGCCGCCGAAGGGAACGCGGACCCCGTTTTGTGGATGCGGGGAAGAGAGCCGGTTCCGGCGGCCGGTGCCAAGGTGCGGGCCAGCAAGGAAGAGGAGGACTGGATGGAACGAATCAACGATCAGCAGAAACGGGCGCTGCACGGGGCCGAGCTGGCGGCTCTGGGGCGGGCGCAGGAAAAGGCGTGTGCGCCGGGCAAGGCGCTGGAGGTCTCGGCCGGGGCGCGGCGGGAACAGATCCAGCAGTTTTTGCGCCGGTACCGGCAGGCGGTGGCGCAGGCGGAGGACCTGGCGGGGGAGGTGCAGACCCTTCGCGCGCTGGAGGAGCGGATGGGCAACACCTTGCCGCCCCAGAGCCCGGCCATCCTCCGGCTGGAGGAACTGACCGCCCGGCTGGAGGCCCAGATGGTGCGCTGCCTGGACATCCGCGCGCAGGTGGAGCGGGCGATCCAGGCGGTGGGCGACGAACAGCAGCAGCGGATCTTGTGGCTGCGATACATACGGGGCCTGACCTGGGAGAAGATCGGCCATGCCCTGACGTTGGACGAGCGCTGGGTGCGCCGTCTGCACACCAAAACTCTGGACCGGCTGGCCCGCAGCCTGCCGCCCTTGTGAAGCGCGGTTTTCCCGTTTTTGCGGGCACATATCCAAACGGGAGAGGACCGGTCCTCTCCCGTTTTTTTGCCAGCACTTGAGCGGGCGGGCGGGGTGTGCTATGATGGGGAAAAACGCAAAGGAGGCGCGGCCATGCAGCTATCCCGGGAGAGCGCGCAGAAGATCGTGGAGGAGATCGGGGCCCTGGTCCGGCAGAACATCAACCTGATGGACGAGACCGGCCACATCATCGCCAGCACCGACCCCAAGCGGATCGGGATGTTCCACCAGGGCGCGCACCAGATCATCACCGCCCATCTGCCGGAACTGTACATCACCCCGCAGGCCGAGACCACCACCGTGCGCCAGGGCATCAACCTGCCCATCGAGGTGAACGGCGAGGCGGTGGGGGTGATCGGCATCACCGGCGCCTACGACGAGGTGTTCGAATACGGCCAGATCGTAAAAAAGATGACCGAGATCTTGATCCGGGAGCGCAGCGAACTGGACCAGCGCCGTCTGGACGACCGGGTCCGCAGCCGGTTTCTGGAGGACTGGGTGCTGGGCAGCGGCCTGTCCAACCCGCAGGCTTTGGCGGACCGGGGATTCGCTTTGGGCATCGACATCCGGGCGCCCCGCCGGGTGCTGGTGGTCAGCGCCCGGCACCTGACCGAGTTCACCGGCACCCCCCACGGCCAGCAGCAGATCGAGGAGGCAGAGGCCACCGTGCGCGGCTGCCTGGCGGACTGCGCGGGGGCACTGGCGCTGCGCAACGCGGCCCGGCAGGTGCTGCTGATCCCCCGGCGGGATTCCCTGGGCCCGGAGGAGCTGGCCCGCCGCCTGCTGGACACCGTCTACGCCCGCCACGGCATCCGAATGCTGGCCGGCATCGACGGCGGCGCGTCGGATCCGCACGTCGGCTATCTGCAGGCCAACCGGGCCTGGCGCATTGCGGCCCACCGGCAGAATCCCGTGGTCTGCTACGCCCGCCTGGGGGCGGAGATGATCCTGGACGACGTGCCGCTGGTGCGCAAGGCGGAGTATCTGCACCGGATCTTCCCCCGGCGCACCGCCGCCGCCCTGCGGGAGGACATGGCGCTGCTGGAGGCCTATTTCCACACCGACGGCTCACTCAGCGCCGCGTCGGAAATCCTGTATGTGCACAAGAATACCCTGCAGTACCGGCTGCGCCGGCTGGCCGAGGAGACCGGCCTGGACGTGCGCAAACCCAGCGACGCCCCCACCCTGTACCTGGCGGTGCTCTTTTACCGGGATATGGAGAACGAACCCGACTTTTTGTGACATTTGCACAATCCGATCGACAATTCCTCGTCCGCCTTGTTCCCGGTAACAAAGTTCATTCCAAAATTGCGTTTTCCAGACCATAGCATTTTTCCGGTCAAATCTTATACAATAGTTCTAGAAGAGCAGAGCCTTCCGCGGATTTTTTGGCTATTCTGCTGGATTTTGACAGGAGGGATCGTTATGTCAGGTATTCCGCTTATCGTTGCCTTTGTGCTTGCGATCGTGGTCATGATCGTGGCCATCTCCAAGTTCAAGCTGCATCCGTTCCTGGCGATCATGGGGGTCTCGGTGATCCTGGCTCTGATCGCCGGCATCCCCCTCACCGACACCACCGGCGCGGACGGCGCCACCGTGTCCGGCATCCCCACCGTGATCGGCGCGGGCTTCTCGGGCACCTTCAACAGCATCGGCATCGTCATCATTTTGGGCGCGCTGATCGGCTCCATCCTGGAAAAGACCGGCGCGGCGCTGAAGCTGGCGGATATGGTCATCCGGCTGGTGGGCAAAAAGCGGCCGGAACTGGCCATCGAGCTCATGGGCTGGGTGGTCTCCATCCCGGTGTTCTGTGACAGCGGCTTTGTGATCCTGAACCCCATCCGCAGCGCGCTGGTCAAGCGCACCGGCACCTCCAGCGTAGCCATGACCGTGGCGCTGAGCGCCGGCCTGTACATCTCCCATGTGTTCATCCCGCCCACGCCGGGCCCCATCGCCGCCGCCAATACCCTGGGCGTGGGCGACAACCTGCTGCTGGTCATGGGCATCGGCGCGCTGGCCTCGGTGTTTCCGCTGGTCGCGGGCTACTTCTTCGCCAAGTACATCGGCGGCAAGGTCCACAGCGCCGACGAGGCGGACTCCTCCCGCGTGACCAAGACCTATGAGCAGCTGGTGGCCGAATACGGCAAGCTGCCCGGCGGCCTGAACGCCCTGGCGCCCATCCTGGTGCCCATCCTGCTGATGGCCCTGGGCTCCATCGCCTCCATGGCCGGCTGGACCGGCGCCCTCTTCGCGATCTGCGATTTCCTGGGCAAACCCATCATCGCGCTGGCCGTGGGCACCATCTTCGGCATCATCCAGCTGGCCACCGCCGACAAGATGGGCGACTTCTACAACCTTACCAATGAGACCCTCAAGACCACCGGCCCCATCCTGTTTGTCACCGCCGCGGGCGGCGTGCTGGGCAAGGTGATCTCCTCCACCAGCCTGGTGAGCTTCATCACCGAGAACGCCACCGCGCTGGAAGCCGTGGGCATCTTCTTCCCGTTCCTGCTGGCCGCCATCCTCAAGAGCGCGCAGGGTTCCTCCACCGTGGCCATCACCACCACGGCGGGCATCCTGGCCCCGCTGATGAGCGTGCTGGGCCTGGCCACCCCGGTGCGGGCCGCCCTGACCGTCATGGCCATCGGCGCCGGCGCCATGACCGTATCCCACGCCAACGACTCCTATTTCTGGGTGGTCACCAACTTTGGCGAGATGACCCCGGAGCAGGGCTACAAGACCCAGACCATGCTCACGCTGGTGCTCGGCATCGCCTCCATGGTGGAGATCTTCCTGCTGTCGCTGGTATTCTGACCGAACCAAATCGCGGGCGGGAGGAGAGATCCTCCCGCCCCCTGTATTGTATTGGCACAACAAAGGAGGAATGATCCATGGACAGCAAACTGCGCCGGGACGCGGACGCCATCATCGCCGCGTCGCTGCGGGCCGTGCAGCCGGATGAGGCGGTAAAGCGGGCGCTGACCGGCCGGGAATTTCCGGGCCGGGTGGTGCTGGTGGCGGCGGGCAAGGCCGCCTGGCAGATGGCCAAGGCCGCGCGGGACTGCCTGGGCAGCCGGATCGACGGCGGCGTGGTGGTGACCAAGTACGGCCATGTGAAAGGCCCCCTGCCCGGGCTGGACTGCCGGGAGGCCGGGCACCCGGTGCCGGACGAGAACTCCTTTTCCGCCACCCAGGCGGCGCTGGAGGCGGTGAGCGGCCTCACCGACCGGGACACCGTGCTGTTTCTGCTCTCGGGGGGCGGCAGCGCCCTGTTTGAAAAGCCGCTGATCCCCGGCGCCGAACTGCAGGACATCACCAGCCAGCTGCTGGCCTGCGGGGCGGATATCGTGGAGATCAACACCATCCGCAAGCGGCTCAGCGCGGTCAAGGGCGGGCGGTTTGCCCTGGCCTGCGAACCGGCGCGGGTGTTTTCGATCGTGTTGTCGGACATTCTGGGCGACCCGCTGGACATGATCGCCTCCGGCCCGGCCTGCCCGGACTCCTCCACCTGCGCCCAGGCCCGGGCCATCGCGGAGAAATACAACCTGCAGATGAGCCCGGACGCCCGCGCCTGCCTGGATCGGGAGACCCCCAAGACCCTGGACAACGTGGAGACCCGGATCACCGGCAGTGTGCGGCAGCTGTGCGCGGCGGCGGCCGGCGCCTGCCGGGACCTGGGCTACGAACCGGTGCTGCTCACCGACCGGCTCTGCTGCCAGGCCAGGGAGGCGGGCAGTTTTCTGGCCTCGGTGCTGGCCACCCACGCGGAGGACGGGCGGCGGCTGGCCTTTCTGGCGGGGGGCGAAACGGTGGTGCATCTGACCGGTACCGGCAAGGGCGGCCGCAATCAGGAACTGGCGCTGGCGGCAGCCCCCGGCCTGGCAGGGCTGCGGGGGGCGGCGGTGTTCAGCGTGGGCTCGGACGGCACCGACGGCCCCACCGACGCGGCCGGCGGCTATGTGGACAGCGAGACCCACGCCGCCCTGCGGGCCAAAGGGCTGGACGAGTACGCCGTGCTGCAAAACAACGACGCCTACCACGCGCTCCAGGCGGTGGACGGCCTGATCGTGACCGGCCCCACCGGCACCAATGTGAACGACGTGGCGGTGGCCCTGCTGGAGGGCTGACCCCGTACAAACAGGCGGGCGGCGAAGGATGCCTGGCATCCTTCGCCGCCCGCTTTTCGCCGCAAAAAAAACAGCGGGACGGAAAATCCGTCCCGCAGGATGGGGTCTGGGGCCGCTGGCCCCAGATTGGCCCAGTTCCGTTATACCACAGGCAGCGGCCCTTCCACAAAGCCCCGGCCTGTCCGGTACCAGCAGCGGGAAAACCCGCAGGCCCGGGCCAGTTCGATGGCCTCCCGATATCCGTACAGCACCGTGGCGGCGCTGTGGCTGTCGCTGGAGAAGGTGATCCGTCCACCCACGGCGGCCAGTTCCCGCAGCAGGAACGCCGCCGGGTAGGGCGCGGTGCGGTAGCCCCGGCTCACAGCGCCGGTGTTGATCTCAAAGATACGCCCCCGCGCCGCCAGCGCGTGCAGCGCCGCCAGCGCCGCCTCCCGGTACACCGGGTCGCCCTCGTCAAACTGGGCCCCGCCCTCGTTGAACTTGGTGATGAGATCGAAATGCCCCACGATCTCCCCTCCGGTCACGGTGTCCACCCGGGCCATGCGGGCATAGTAGGCCCGCGCCAGGGCCATCCAGTCCCCGGCGAACCAGCGCGCCACCCCCGCGGCCAGGGTCGCCGCGCTCTCGTCCAGCCCCAGCAGGGTGCCGTCCGGCAGCGGCAGACAGTGCACCGACCCGATCTTGTAGTCCCAGTCCGGGCCGGTGTCCGGGGAGTCATAGTCCTGCTCCAGCCCCAGAAACACCTCCATCCGGCCGGCGTACTCAGCCTTCAGCGCCGTCACCGCCCGGCGGTACTCCGCCAGCTTGTCCGGGGCCATGCACCAGCTCTCCTGCCCGGGCAGCGGCGAGTGCCCCGAAAACCCGATGGCCCCGCACCCGGCCGCGAAGGCCGCCGCCGCCATGGCGGCGGGGCTGTCCGCCCCGTCGCAGAAGGTGGTGTGGCAGTGCAGGGTCTGGGGCTTCATACCATCTTCTCCTGTTTCACCTTGTGGTCGATCACATGGCGGCTGGCCAGTTCGGTGCGGATATCCTCCACCGAGATGCCCATCTCCACCATCAGCACCAGCACATGGTAGGCCAGGTCCGCGATCTCGTACACCGTCTCCCGCTTGTCCTGGGCCTTGCCCGCGATGATCACCTCGGTGCACTCCTCGCCCACCTTTTTCAAAATCTTGTCCAGCCCTTTCTGGAACAGGTAGGTGGTGTAGCTGCCCTCGGGCAGATTCTCCTTGCGGCCCTGCAGCAGCTCGTACAGCCCTTCCACGCTGAACGGCTCCCCCGCCTCGCTGATGAACAGCGGGTCATTGAAGCAGCTGTCGGTGCCCAGATGGCAGGCCGGGCCCTCCTTGTCCACCGTCACCACCAGCGCGTCCCGGTCGCAGTCCGCCACGATGGTGCGGATGTGCTGCACGTTGCCGCTGGTCTCTCCCTTGCGCCACAGCTCCTGCCGGGACCGGCTCCAGAAGCAGGTGCGCTTCTCTTTCAGGCTGATGCCCAGGCTCTCCCGGTTCATGTAGGCCAGGGTCAGCACCTTTTTGCTGGTCGCGTCCACCACAATGGCCGGAATGAGCCCGTGGGAATCAAATTTCAACTCGTCGATCGTAAGCATATCCTCTCTCCTTTGTTCACAGCCGCACGTTGATGCCCGCCTCGGCCAGCTGCCGTTTCAGGTCCGGGATGGCCACCTGTCCAAAATGGAAGATGCTGGCGGCCAGCCCCGCGTCCACGGCGGGCAGGGTCTTGAACAGGGTGATGAAATCCTGGATGCAGCCCGCGCCGCCGGAGGCGATCACCGGCACCGGGGCCACCTGGCAGACCGCGTCCAGCATCTCCAGGTCAAAGCCCTGGCGCACCCCGTCGGTGTCGATGCTGTTCAACACGATCTCCCCCGCGCCCGCGTCCACGCCCCGGCGCACCCAGTCCAGCAGTTCCCGGCCGGTGTCCTCCCGGCCGCCCCGGGCAAACACATGGTACTGCCCGTCCACCCGGCGGGCGTCCACGCTCAGCACCACGCACTGGTCGCCGTACTTCTTGGCCGCCTTCCCGATGAGGGAGGGGTCCCGCAGGGCCCCGCTGTTGACGCTGACCTTGTCCGCGCCGCATTTCAGCACCCGGTCGAAATCCTCCAGGGTGTTGATGCCACCGCCCACCGTCAGCGGAATAAAGATGGTGGAGGCCACCCGGGTGAGCACGTCGGTGAAGAGCCGCCGCCCCTCGGCGGAGGCGGTGATGTCGTAAAACACCAGTTCGTCGGCCCCGTTGTCGCTGTAGAACTTGCCCAGGGCCACCGGGTCGTTCACGTCCGCCAGCCCGGCGAAGTTGACCCCCTTGACCACCCGCCCGTCCTTCACGTCCAGGCAGGGGATGATGCGTTTGGTGATCATGTCTGCGGCCCTCCTTCCCGCACGGCCAGCGCCAGGTCCACCGCGCCGGTGTAGTAGGCCTTGCCCACGATGGCCCCGTACACCCCGGTTTCCCGCAGCCGGCGCAGGTCCTCGTTGCTGCCCACCCCGCCGGAGGCGGTGATGCGGCAGTCCGGGCCCACCGCCTCGGCCAGCGCCGCCAGCTTTTCATAGGCCGGCCCGGCCAGGGTGCCGTCGGTGTCAATGTCGGTAAAGATGAAATGCCGGGCCCCCAGCGCCTTCATCCGGCGGGCGAATTCCCGGTACTCGATGCCGGAATCCTCCACCCAGCCGGCGGTGCAGACCCGGCCGTTGCGGGCGTCCACCCCCACGGCGATCCGCGCGGGGCCGAAGGCCTCCACCGCCCGGCGCACAAGGTCCGGGTCGGTCACGGCGGCGGAGCCGATCACCGCCCGCTCCACCCCCAGGGCAAAGACCGCTTCGATGTCCGCAAGGCGCCGGATGCCGCCGCCCAGCTCCACCCGCAGGCCGGTATCGCAGACCGCCCGCACCGCGTCGGCGTTGCGGCGCACCCCGTCCCTGGCGCCGTCCAGGTCCACCATGTGCACCCAGGCGGCCCCCGCATCGGCAAAGGCCCGGGCCACCGTCACCGGGTCGTCCGCCACCTGGTGTACGGTGGCAAAATCCCCCTTCAACAGCCGGACCACCCGGCCGTCCTTCAGGTCAATGGCAGGCAGCAGGATCATACCGCGCCCCCCTTTCCCTCGCAGAAGTTGCGCAGGATGGCAAGGCCCACCGCGCCGCTCTTCTCCGGGTGGAACTGGGTGCCCATCACATTGCCCCGGGCCACCGCGGCGGTCACCTCGATCCCGTATTCGGCGGTGGCGATGACGCTGGGGGAGCAGTCCACCGCGTAAAAGGAGTGCACGAAGTACACGCAGTCCCCCTCCTTGACCCCGTCCAGCAGCGGGTGCGCCGGCTGGCGGCGACGCAGGCCGTTCCAGCCGATGTGGGGCACCTTGAGATGTTGT
The DNA here is from genome assembly GCA_944388245.1 of uncultured Gemmiger sp. Taxonomy (GTDB): domain Bacteria; phylum Bacillota; class Clostridia; order Oscillospirales; family Ruminococcaceae; genus Gemmiger_A. The sequence goes on from CALXIA010000009.1 coordinate 18,726, forward strand.
TCCGGGGGCAGATCGGGGGCCAGCGGGGCCACATGGCCGGGGATGAGCCCCAGCCCCTCGTGGCGGCCGTACTCCTCGCTGTAGTCAAACAGCAGCTGCATCCCGAGGCAGATGCCCAGCAGCGGCTTGCCCTCGCCGGCCAGACGGCGCAGCGGTTCGGTCAGGCCCTTTTGCCGCAGCGCGTCGGCCGCGTCGCCAAACGCCCCCACCCCCGGCAGGATCAGCCGGTCGGCGGCGGCCAGGGCCGCCGGGTCCCCGGTGACCTGGGCCTCGGCCCCCAGCACCGCCAGCGAACTGCGCAGGCTGAACAGGTTGCCCACCCCGTAATCCACAATGGCTACCATGTTACAAAACTCCTTTGGTGGAGGGGATCTCGTCCGCGAAAGCGGCCTCGATAGCCACCGCCTGCCGCAGGCTGCGGGCCAGGCTCTTGAACGCCCCCTCCAGAATGTGATGGCTGTTTTTTCCCGCCAGCTGGCGGATGTGCAGGGTCATGCCGGCCCGCCGGGCCAGCGCCTGGAAGAACTCCTCCCCCAGTTCGGTGTCGAACTCGCCCACCCGGGGGGAGGGGATCTCCAGCTCGCAGCAGAGCAGCCCCCGGCCGGAGATGTCCACCGCCGTCATGAGCAGGGTCTCATCCATGGGCAGGATGCAGCTGCCGTAGCGGGTGATGCCCCGCATATCCCCCAGCGCCTGGGCGAACGCGTCCCCCAGGCAGATGCCGATGTCCTCCACCGTGTGGTGGAAGTCCACCTGGCTGTCCCCCTCGCACTCCACCGTCAGATCGAACCGGCCGTGCCGGGCAAAGAGGGTGAGCATGTGGTCCAGAAAGCCGCAGCCGGTGTCGATCTGGCTTTTGCCGGTGCCGTCCAGTTCCAGGCCCAGCAGCACGCTGGTCTCCTTGGTGGCCCGCTGAATGTTGGCGCTGCGCATAGCATCATTCTCCTTTTTCGTCGAGTATCCGGTCCAGGGCGGCCAGCAGCGCGTCCATCTCCTCTTTCGAGCCGATGGTGATGCGCAGGTAGTCCCGGATGCCGGGCTTGTCAAAATGCCGCACCAGCACCCCCTGCCCGCGCAGCGCCTCGTAGAGCCAGGCCCCGTCGGCGCCGGGGCGCCGGGCAAACACAAAGTTCGCCAGGCTGGGCACCACCACAAAGCCCCGCCGGGTCAGTTCCTCGGTGGTGTAGGCCCGGTTTTCCTGAATGGTGCGGCAGTTGGCCGCGTGGTAAGCCTCGGACTCGTCGGTGAGGGCGGCCGTGCCGGCGGCCAGGGTCACCCGGTCCAGGCTGTAGGGGTTGGTGGAGTACTTCACCGCCTCCAGGTCCGCGATCAGCGCGGCGCTGCCGATGGCGAAGCCCAGCCGGGCCCCGGCCATCGACCGGGATTTGGAGAAGGTCTGCACCACCAGCAGGTTTTCGTACCGCTTGGTCAGCGGCACGCAGCTCTCGGCGCCGAAATCCACATAGGCCTCGTCCACCAGCACCAGGTTGTCCGGGTTGGAGGCGGCGATCCGCTCGATCTGGTCCACCCCCAGCGCCAGCCCGGTGGGGGCGTTGGGGTTGGCCAGCACCACGTTCTCTCCCCGGCCGATGTAGTCCGCCGCGTCAATGGACAAATCCTCCCGCAGGGGCACGGCGGTGTGGGGCAGGCCGTACAGCCCGGCCAGCACCGGGTAAAACCCGTAACTCACCGCCGGGAAGACCACCGGCTTGTCCGGCCCGCAGAAGGCCTGGAAGGCAAAGTTCAGGATATCGTCCGACCCGTTGGAGACCAGCACGTTCTCCTCCCCCACCCCGAACCGGGCGGCCAGGGCCCGGCGCAGTTCCCGGCAGGTGGGGTCCGGGTAGAGGTTGAGCCGCTGGGCCTCGGCCCCCCGCACGGCGGCGATCACGCCGGGCGCGGGCGGAAAGGGCGACTCGTTGGTGTTCAGCTTCACATACTGCCGGTCCCGGGGCTGTTCGCCGGGCACATAGGGCTCCAGCGCGGCCATCCGGGCGCTCAGAAAGCGGCTCATGGGTCTCACTCCTTTGTCTCGTCAAACCGGATAGTCACGCTGCGGGCGTGGGCGGTGAGCCCCTCCTGCCGGGCAAAGTAGTCCACCTTGCCGGCCACCCGTTCCAGCGCCTCGCCGGTGAAGTAGGTGAACTGGGTCTTTTTCACAAAATCGTCCACCGACAGGGGGCTGGAGAACCGGGCGGTGCCGCTGGTGGGCAGGGTGTGGTTGGGCCCGGCGAAGTAATCCCCCAGCGCCTCGGGGCAGTGCCGCCCCATGAACACCGAGCCGGCGTTCCGGATGCGGTCCAGCCAGTCGAAGGGGTTGTCCATGCACAGTTCCAGGTGTTCCGGGGCGATGCGGTTGGCAATCTCCACCGCCACCGCCAGGTCCTGGGCCACAATGATCTTGCCGTTGTTGTCGATGGAGGCGCGGGCGATCTCTTCCCGGGCCAGCAGCGGCAGCTGCCGCTCGATCTCGGCCTGCACCGCCTTGGCCAGCTCCTCGCTGTCGGTCACCAGCACCGCGCTGGCCAGCTTGTCGTGCTCGGCCTGGCTCAGCAGGTCGGCGGCCACCGCGGCCGCGTCGGACTTGCCGTCCGCCACTACAAGAATTTCGCTGGGCCCGGCGATCATGTCGATGGCCACCTGGCCGAACACCTGCCGCTTGGCCTCGGCCACAAAGGCGTTGCCCGGACCCACGATCTTGTCCACCCGGGGCACGCTCTCGGTGCCCCAGGCCAGGGCGGCCACCGCCTGGGCGCCGCCGGTGCGGAACACCCGGTGCACCCCGGCGATGCGGGCCGCGGCCAGGATCACCGGGTTGATATCCCCGCCGCAGGTGGGGGGCGAGACCATCACGATCTCCCGGCAGCCGGCCAGCTTGGCCGGGATGCAGTTCATCAGCACCGAGCTGGGATAGGCCGCCGTGCCCCCCGGCACATACAGGCCCACCTTTTCGATGGGCAGCACCTTCTGGCCCATCACCACGCCGGGCTGGTCCGCGATCACAAAGCTGGACCGCACCTGATGCTTGTGGAAGACCTCGATGTTGGCGGCAGCCTCCCGCAGAATTTGCACGAATTCCGGGTCCAGGGAGGCCACGGCGGCGTCCAGTTCCGCCTCGGTCACCTCCAGCCGCTGGGGGGCGGCCCCGTCGAACTGCTCGGCGTAGGCGGCCAGGGCCTTGTCCCCCTCGGCCCGCACCCGGGCGATGATGCCGGCCACGATGCCGGACACATCCCGCTCGTCCTTCACGCGGGCAAAGATCTCCTCGTCGGGCACCTGCCCGTAGGGATAGATGCGGATCATAACGTTACCCCTTTCCCTGTTCTTCCAGCGCCCGGCACAGCTGCCGCAAGCGCTCGTTCTTGAATTTGTACCCCACCTTGTTGGCGATGAGCCGGGCGCTGATGGGCACGATCTCCTCTTTTACTTCCAGCCCGTTCTCGGCCAGGGTGCGGCCGGTCTCCACGATATCCACGATCACGTCGCTCAAGCCCAGGATCGGGGCCAGTTCGATGGATCCGTTCAGATGGATGATGTCGATCTCCCGGCTCTGGGCGGCGTAGTAGTCCCGGGCGATGCGGGCGAACTTGGTGGCCACCCGCAGGGTGCGCACCCGGTCGTCGTAGAACTCCTTTTTGGCGGCCACGCACATCCGGCAGCGGCCCACCCCCAGGTCGGCCAGTTCGTACACGTCGGGGCGGTACTCCAGCAGGATGTCCTTGCCGGCCACCCCGATGTCCGCCGCGCCCTGTTCCACATAGATGGCCACATCGCTGGGCTTGACCCAGAAATACCGCATCCCGTTCTCCGCGTTTTCAAAGATCAGGCGGCGGTTGTCCTCCAAAAGGCCCGGGCAGGCATAGCCCGCGGCCTCAAAGCTGCGGTAGACCTTTTCTCCCAGCCGGCCCTTGGGCAGGGCCACATTGATCCACTCCATGGCTCAACCTCCCATCCGGCGCTGTTCGCCAAAACTCAAGCCCTCGGGGGCCTCCCGCTCCACCCGGACGGTCTTGCCTTCCGCCCGCAGCCGCCGGGCCTCGGCGGCCAGGTCGGCGGCGGGGGTGTCCGGCCCGTAGAGCAGCAGCACGTCCACGGACGGCCGCTGGCGGGGGGCCAGCCGGTCCAGCTGGTCCAGGTAGACCGCGAAGCCCACGGCCCCGCCCTGGCGGCCCATCCGGGCCAGCAGGTGGTCGTACCGCCCGCCGCTCAACACCGCCACCGGCAGCCCGGGCACAAAGCCCCGGAACACCACCCCGCTGTAGTACTGCCGATCGCTCACCAGCGAGAAGTCCAGCCGCAGCCGGTCCGCCCAGGGGGTCAGCAGCCCGCACAGCGCCCGCAGCTCCTCCACCGCCCGCACGGCGGTGTCGCTGCCGGCGGCCAGGCTCTCCAGCTGGGGCAGGGCGGCGGCGGGCCCGTCGTAGAGCAGCGCCAGACGGCACAGCCGGTCCCGGGCGGCCTCGCCGGTACCCAGGGCGGCGCACAGTTCACTGATTCGGGGGGTGTTCTTCTCCCCCAGCGCCTCCAGCAGCTGCCGCTCCTCCTCGGCAGGCAGCCCCAGGCTGGCCAGCACCCCGTTCACCACCCCCAGGTGGCTGATGTCCAGCAGGTAGTCCGGGGTCAGCAGTTCCAGGCTGCGCACCGCCAGTTCCAGCACCTCCGCCTCGGCGTAGCCGTCCAGCGGGCCGATACACTCCAGCCCCATCTGCAGAATCTCCCGGAAATTGCGGGTATCCCGCCCGGTGCGGTAGACGTTTTCCTGATAAAACACCTTCTGCAGCGCCGGGGCCGGGCGGCTGTTCTTCAGGATGGAGAGGGTCACGTCCGGCTTCAGCGCCATGAGTTTGCCGTCCCGGTCGGTAAAGGTCAGGATGTCCGGGCTGTTCAGAAAACTCTTGTTGCGCACATACAGATCGTATTCCTCAAATTTGCTCATCTTGTAGGGCAGATAGCCGTACTGCCGGTATAACCCCTGCAGCCGGCCGGCCGCCTGTTCAGCGCTGGGCGCGGGACGCTGTTCCATGCCGTACCTTCCTTTCCCGGGGGCGCTTGCCCCGTGTGGGCTGTTGGCGCCGGGCGCGATGCCGGGCCATTTGCTTTATCGCTTTACTATACTATCATAGTGTAAAACGGTTTTGTCGAAAAGTCAATCCGCACAACCGCCAAATCCCACGGCCCAGGCGGCGGAATGTATGTATATTTTACCACGCCCCGCCCGCCCGGGCAACCAAAAAGCCGCCGGGCAACGCCCGGCGGCCAGCGTATAGAAAACGATGTTCTCTTTCCCACCGAAAGGGGAGAGGGTGTGGGAGAGGACCATCAGGGCCCTCTCCCACTTGCGATCTTCCGGTTTTCTGCGCGCAGAAAACCGGCGCTTCAGGCGGTCTTTTCGACCGCCTGAAGCCGCCGGGCAACGCCCGGCGGCCAGGGATACGGTTTTACCGCGGGAACAGCGGCAGCGGCTGCAAAAACAGGATGTCGTCCCGTTTGGCGGCGTCGCCCTCGGCCAGGATGGCGGCCCGGGCCACCACCTGGGCGCCGGCCTTTTCCACCAGGCGCTCAATGGCCTGCAAACTCTCGCCGGTGCTGATCACGTCGTCCACCAGGGCCACCCGCTTGCCGCGGATGGCCAGGGCGTCCTTGCCGTCCAGGCAGAGGGTCTGGGTCTTTTGGGTGGTGATGGAGTTCACCTGGTCCACCAGGGGCTGCTCCATGTAGGGCTTGACGCTCTTGCGGGCCACGATGTAGTAGGGCAGGCCCAGCAGCCGGCTCAGCTCCTGCACCAGGGGGATCCCCTTGGCCTCGGCGGTGACCAGGTAGTCCACCTCGGGCAGCTTTTCGGCCAGCAGCGGGGCGGCGGCGGTCACCAGTTCGCAGTCGCCCAGGATCACAAAGCTGGCGATGGCCAGGTCCGGGGCGATGGGAATGATGGGCAGCTGGCGGGTCACACCCGCCACGGTCAGTTCATAGCACTCGTTCATTGCGTCCTCCTTGGATCACAGGCCCAGCCCGAAGCCGAACAGGGTCTTGAGCAGAATACCGGCCAGCATCCCCACAAAGGGGTCCACAAAGGCGGTGACCCCCATGGTCACACCGGCCACGATGGTGCCGCCCGGCTCGGTGCCGGAGAAGGCGATGGCCGCGTCGCCGGGCACGGTGGACACCGCGCCCAGGATCAAGAGAAAACCGGCGATGGACTGGCTGGGCACAAACTTGCCGATCTTGGGCAGCAGCCCGAAGAAGAGGATCGCCGCCATCAGGAGCATCATGAGCACGCCCGCCCCCACCGGATGGGGCGCGGAAGCGGTGGCCGAGATGATGGCCTCCACCGGGCCGCCGCCGAACAGGCTGCTCACCGCGTCGGCCAGGCCGGAGTAGACGGTCAGGTGGTCCACGTTCTGGGTGGCGCCGGCCATACCGCCGGTGATGTTGCCGAAGGCGATGTTGGCGCCCACGGTCAGGCAGGCCAGAGCCAGCGCGCCCCGCAGCACCCGCAGGTTAAAGGTGGGCTTTTCCAGTTTGAGCCGGGCGAACCGCTCACTCACCGCGTCCTCCCCGATCTTCTGGCCGGCCAGCTTGGCGGCCACGCTGCCCGCCACCAGGGACAGGATGATGGTGTACACCAGGTCGTGCCCCATGAAGAAGTAGACCAGTGCCGCCACCACGATGGAGACAAGGGAGACCAGCGCGTTCTCCTTGATCATGCCCAGAGCCAGCTTGGTGAGCACCAGGCCCACGCCGGCCATCATGGCGTGGAGCACCGTGTCCCCCGCGAAGCCGGTGATGGCGCTCATCAGGCCGAAGCCGCCCAGCACCGCCATGGCCACGCCGGCGAAAAACACCATGCTCAGCCGCTCGCGCATATTCTTGCCCATGGAGCCGGCCATCACGATGGTCTCAGCCTGGAACGAGATGGGGGCCACGCTGCCCAGCGCCAGGCAGCCCACCGCGCCGATCACAAATCCCAGCGCGGTGGGCACCGAGGCAAATCCGAAGCTCATGGCCAGCAGGCCCTGGGGGATGCCGTTGAGCACGACCCCTACCGCCGCCAGCAGATCCTGTAAGTATTCCATGTACACACTCCTTGCACCAAAAACAACAGGCCGGGAACGCCCGGCCTTTCACGAACAGCTTTCATTATACCCGCTTTGTCAGGGCAAAGCAAGGAAAGCGGCAGAAGTGTGACTTTTCTTTTTTGACAAAAACCGCCGCGCCCGGATGCAGCGGGCGCGGCGGCGCGATGGATCACTCTTTGGCCTTTTTGTGTTCCGCCGCAGCGGTCTCCGCATGGGTCTTGATCTCCCGGAATTCCTCGTTCAGGGTGGCCTCGGCCTCGGCCTCCTCGTTCTTGATCTCCCAGTGCAGCAGGAAGGTCAGCGCGGCCCGCAGCACGATGATCGCGCCCACAATGGCGATCTCGCTCAGATCCCGCACCACCACGGTGCGCAGGATCTCGCTGCCCAGCTTGAACTCCAGGCAGAGGGCCATGCCCTTGGCCAGCTTGAGCCGCACCATCGGGTCGTGCCGCAGATAGTTGATCACGCCCTGCACGCCGGCCACGATCAGCACGATCACACCCACCAGTTCAAACAGGTGGATGGCGTTGGCTACCAGCACGTCCAGCACTTCCGCCATAAAAACCTCAAACTGTCCCATTGTCGGCCGTCCTCCTCATTTTCCTCTTCCCGCGGTGAGCGGCCGTTTTTTAGCGGCCGCGCGTCCAGTTGATTATACCAGATTGGCCCCCTCATTGCAAGGCGGGCGGCCTTTACCGCCCGGTTTTGCGCAGATACCGGCCAGTCACGCTCTCCCGGCAGGCGGCCACCGCCGCCGGGGTGCCCGCCGCCACGATCCGGCCGCCCTGCCGGCCGCCGCCCGGGCCCATGTCCAGCAGCCAGTCGGCATTGCGGATCACATCCTGGTCGTGCTCGATCACCACCACCGTGGCCCCGCTGGCCAGCAGCGCGTCGAACACCTCCAGCAGGGTCTGCACGTCCAGCGGATGCAGCCCGATGGTGGGCTCGTCGAACACAAACACCGTGTCCTCCTGGCCGCGGCCCATCTCGCTGGCCAGCTTGAGCCGCTGGGCCTCCCCGCCGGACAGGCTGGGGGTTGCCTCGCCCAGGGTCAGGTATCCCAGGCCCAGATCCCGCAGCACCTCCAGCCGGGTCCGCACCGTCTTCCAGTCGCCGCACAGGGGCAGGGCGGTGCGCACGTCCATGGCCATCAGTTCCGGCAAAGACCGGCCGCCCGCCGCCGGATGCCGCACCTCCTCCGCCGCCCGGGCGTACCGGGCGCCCCGGCACTCCGGGCAGGGGATCTCCACGTCGGGCAGAAACTGCACATCCAGGCTGATGGAGCCGGTGCCGTCGCAGACCGGGCAGCGCAGCCGCCCGGTGTTGTAGGAAAAGTCCCCCGCCTTGTACCCCAGGCGCTTGGCGTCGGGGGTGCGGGCGTAGAGTTTGCGCAGTTCGTCGTGCACCCCGGCGTAGGTGGCCACGGTGGACCGCACGTTCACCCCGATGGGGGTGGCGTCGATGAGTTTGACCCGCCGGATACCGGGGGCCTCCAGCTGGCGCACATGGGCGGGCAGCTTCTCCCCGGCGGCCGCGGCGGCCAGGGCGGGCACCAGGCTCTCCAAAATCAGGGTGGTCTTGCCGGAGCCGGACACCCCGGTCACCACCGTAAGCCGCCCTTTTGGGATGCGCGTCTCCAGCGGCTGCACCGTGTGGATGGCCCCGGTGGCCAGCCGGATGCAGCCCCTGGCGAACATCTCCGCCTCGGGCGCGGGGCGGTGCACCCGCACCTGCTGTTTCCCGCTCAAAAACGGTCCGATCCGGGAGGCGGGATTTTCCGCCAGGTCGGCCACCCGGCCCTGGGCCACCAGCCGCCCGCCCCGGGCCCCGGCTTCGGGGCCCATCTCGACGAGCCAGTCCGCCTGGGCCAGCACCTGGGTGTCGTGATCCACCAGCAGCACGGTATTGCCGTCCGCCGTCAGGTCCCGCATCACATCCACCAGGCCGGTGATGTTGGCGGGATGCAGCCCGATGGAGGGCTCGTCCAGCACATACAGCACCCCCGTGGTGCGGTTGCGCACCGCCCGGGCCAGCTGCATCCGCTGCCGCTCCCCGGTGGAGAGGGTGGCAGCGGCCCGGTCCAGCGCCAGATATCCCAGCCCCAGGTCCAGCAGCCGCCGGGCGGTGGCCGCGAAGGCGTCGCAGATGCTGCGGGCCATGGGGCGCATCTCCTCCGCCAGGCTGTCCGGCACGCCGGCCACCCAATCGCGCAGTTCCGACAAGGGCATCCGGCAGACCTCGTCCAGCCCCAGCCCCCGCACCCGGGGCGCGCGGGCCGCCTCGGAGAGCCGGCTGCCGCCGCAGTCCGGGCAGGGGGATTCGGCCAGGAACCGTTCCACCCGCTTCATGCCGCTCTCGTCCTTGACCTTGGCCAGGGCGTTCTCCACCGTGTGCACGGCGCTGTAATAGGTAAAATCCAGTTCGGTGGCCTGGCCGGATTTTTTGTTGTGGTACAGAATATGTTTTTTCTCGGCGGGCCCGTCGTAGACGATGGCCTTTTCCCGGTCGGTCAGTTCCCGGAAGGGCAGATCGGTGCGCACCCCCATCTCCCGGCACACGTCCACCATCAGCGACCACATCAGGCTGTTCCAGGGGGCCACCGCCCCCTGTTCGATGGTCAGGCTTTCGTCCGGCACCAGGGTGGACCGGTCCACCGTGCGCACGATGCCGGTGCCGCCGCAGCGGCGGCAGGCCCCCTGGCTGTTGAAGGCCAGTTCCTCCGCGCCGGGGGCGAAAAAGGTCGCGCCGCAGTCCGGGCAGGTCAGGCTCTGGCCGGCGGCCACCGCCAGGCTGGGTGGCAGGTAATGCCCGTTGGGGCACCGGTGGCTGCCCACCCGGGAAAAGAGCAGCCGCAGGCTGTTGAGCAGTTCGGTGCCGGTGCCGAAGGTGCTGCGGATGCCGGGCACCCCGGGTCGCTGGTGCAGCGCCAGCGCCGCCGGCACATAGAGCACCTGGTCCACGTCCGCCCGGGCGGCCTGGGTCATCCGGCGGCGGGTATAGGTGGAGAGCGCCTCCAGATACCGGCGGGAGCCCTCGGCGTAGAGCACCCCCAGCGCCAGCGACGACTTGCCCGATCCGGACACCCCCGCCACCCCCACAATGCCGCCCAGCGGCAGGTCCACATCAATATTTTTCAGGTTGTGCACCCGGGCGCCCCGCACCTGGATGGCCCGCGGCCCCTGCGTCTTCGGCTTCATGGTCTCCCCCGTCCTTTCCTGCCGGCCGGGTCCTGCCCGCCGGGTCTGTTTTCAGTATACCATCTTCGGCGGCAAAAAGAAAAGCCGGCAGACCCCTTTGCAGGAGCCTGCCGGCTTTTGGAGCTGGTGGACGGATTCGAACCCCCGACCTGCTGATTACAAATCAGCTGCACTACCAGCTGTGCTACACCAGCATGATTGCCTAACCAGTATAGCAAATCGGCGGCCATTTTGCAAGAACAATTCACGACTGTCCCGCGGGCAGGCGGCACAGCGCCGGTTCGGCGGCGGGGGCCCCGGCGGCCAGCAGCGCCAGCAGCACCCCGGCCGCCACCCGGCCCGCGGCCAGCGCGGGCGCGCCGCCGGTGAGCAGGACCGCCGCCCCCTCGGCACAGACCGCCAGGCTCAGCCAGTCCCGCCCGCCCCGCTGCCAGCGAAGCCCGGCCCATCCCAGGCCGCCGCCCCCGGCCAGCGCCAGGACCAGCAGCGCCGGCGCGAGCCCCAGCGCGGCCCCGACCCCCAGCCCGGCCGCGGCCCCGGCCAGCGCGCTTCCCCGCCGGGTGCGGGCCAGCGCCCCCGCCAGCCAGGCCGGCGCGGCGGACAGCACCAGCGAACTGCCCCAGCCCCAGCCGCGCCCCGCCGCCAGCAGGCAGCCGGCCGCGAAGGCGGCCGGCGCCGTTCCGGCCAGCCAGAGCGCCGTTTTTCTCCCTTTTCCCATGGCACACCGCCTCCGTTTCGTTTCTGTGAGGCCAGTATACCACCGCTTTCTTAATTTCCCCGGCGGCCTTGTCTTAAGATTTCTTTAACTTCCCCGTCTATCCCACAGAAAAACCCCGGACGCGGCGCGTCCGAGGTTGCCTGTTATCTGTTCTCTGCCATCGCCCGCTCCAGGGCGGCAAACTGTTCCAGGGTCAGCTGTTCCGGGCGGACAGCGGCAGGCAGACCGGCCCGTTCCAGGGCGGCGGCCACCCGGGCTTTGGGCACACCCAGCCCGGCGCTGATGGAATTGGCGGCGGTCTTGCGCCGCTGGCTGAAGGCCGCCCGCACCAGCCGGAAATATCCGGTCTCGTCCGCCACCGGCACCGGCGGGGTGGGATACACCTCCAGCCGGATCACCGCGCTGGTGACCTTGGGCGGCGGATAAAAGCTGCCCGGCTGCACCGAAAACAACACCTGCGGACGGGCGTAATAGGCCACCGCGTAGCTGATCGCCCCCGCCTGCCGGGTCCCCGGCGCGGCGCAGATCCGCTCGGCGGCCTCCTTCTGCACCATCACGGTGATCTGCCGGATGGGCAGCTTTTCCTCCAGCAGCCGCATCAGGATGGGGCTGGTGATGTAGTAGGGCAGATTGGCGCAGACCGCCACCGGCATCCCGGCGAACCGGTCCCGAAGCAGGGCGGCGATATCAACTTTCAGTATATCCTGCATGACAATTTCCACATTGTCATATCCCGCCAGGGTTTCCGCCAGCAGCGGGGGCAGGCGGTTGTCCACCTCCACCGCCACCACCCGGGCGGCCCGGCGGGCCAGTTCCCGGGTGAGCACCCCGATCCCGGGGCCGATCTCCAGCACCCCCCAGTCGGGGCCGATGCCGGCAGCCTCCACGATCTTGGGGCAGACGCCGGGATTCACAATAAAGTTCTGCCCGAACCCCTTGGACAGGGTGAACCCGTGCCGGGCGCACAGTTCCCGCACATAGGCGATATCGGTCAGGGGGCGTTCGGCGGTCATTCGGCCTCCTCGTCCACAGAAGCGTCCTCACCGGCGGCGCTGTCCGCGCTGCCGGCGTCCTCTTCGCCGGCATCGCCCTCGGCGGCGGCGCTGTCACCTCCGTCGGTGCTGCTGGCGTCCTCCGGGGCGCTGCTGGCGTCCTCCGGGGCGCTGCTGTCGGTCTGGGTGCCGGCGTTGGTGCTGCCCTCCATGGTGGTCACGCCGGTCAGGGTGTCGGCCACGCTCACCGCGCGCAGCACCTGGCCGTCCTCGGTCAGGGCATAGTCGTACATCACGGTATTCTCGGCCAGCTGCACCTCCTGGTCCACCGTCAGGCCGGTGCCGTCAAAGCACTCCTCCTTGCCGGTGAGCAGCCGGGCCACCGTGACCGACACGGCGCTGCCGTCGCTCAGGCGCTGGGGCGCGGCCTGGATGGTGCCCTTGCCGTAGGTCTTGGTGCCCACCAGACGGGCGCCGGCCATATCCCGCAGGCTGGCCGCGAACAGTTCGGCGCTGCTGGCGGTGTTGCCGTTGACCAGGCAGACCATGGGCAGGTTCACCTGGTTCACGTCGGATTCCGCCAGCACCTCCCGGGTGCCATCGCTGTACTCGGCGTAGGCAATGACACCCTCGCCCACCAGCAGGTCGATGCACTCGGTGGCGCTGTCCAGCAGGCCGCCCTCGTTGTCCCGCAGATCAAAGAGCAGAGCGGTCACACCGGAACTGGTCAGCTGGTTCACCGCGTAGTCCAGTTCGCTGGCCGTGGTGGAGCCGAACTGGGTGATGTGGATGTAGCCGTAGGTATCGTTCAGGATCTGGTAGTCCACCGTCGGGGTGGTGTAGCCCACATGGGTGACCTCCAGAGTCTTTTCCTCGTTGGTGCCCCGGGTCAGGTAGGTAATGGAAACGGTGGTGCCGTCCTCCCCCCGCAGCCGGGTGAGCATCCCGTCCTTGGTCAGGTTTTTGGTGTCGGTCTCTCCGATGCGGGTGATGTAGCTGCCCGCCTCGATGCCCAGTTCCGCCGCGGGCGAACCGCTGTACACCCGGATCACCCGGCCGTACCCGGTGGTGGCGTCCTTGATCAGGTCCACCCCGATGCCCAGCAGCTTGCCGTTCTGCACGGCCAGCAGGTCGGAGTATTCCTTCTCGGTGTAATACTTGGCGTTTTTGTCGTTGATGCCCAGTACATACCCGTAGGCGATGTAGTCGTTCAGGGTGACGTCGTCGATGGGGTTGTACGCGTTGGCGCGCACATACTTGTCGATCTCGGCCAGTTTGTTGTACATGCTCTGCTTCTCGTTCACCGATGTGACCGTATTGTCAAAGATCTGCATGGCTACGATCATGGTGATCGAAAAGGTCACCGTCATGGCGATGAGCGCCACCGTAATGGCCACGCTCACAGAGATTTTTTTGTTCATGCGCAGGGGTCCTCCCTTCGGGCGTTAATCAGATAAGGTAGAGCAGCTGCATCCCGATGCTGCCCACCAGGGTGGCCAGCATCAAGCCCGCCAGCACCAGACAGGTGATGCGTACCCAACGTTTGCTGTTCATGCGTGTCCTCCCGTCAGCTGTAACTCACATAGTTCAGCGGATTCTGTTTCACATTGTTGATCCGCACTTCAAAGTGCAGGTGGTAGCCGCTGGAGCGGCCGGTGTTGCCCACATACCCGATGGTCTGGCCCTGCACCACCGCCTGGCCGTTGCTCACCGCCTGGGAATCCATGTGGGCGTAGATGGTCACCACGCCGTCGCCGCTGTCGATCAGCACCATGTTGCCGTAGGTCCAGTGCATGCTCTGGGTGGAGGCCACGCCGGAGAGGGCGGCCACGATGGGGGTGCCTTTGGGAGCCGCCACGTCGATGGCGCCGTGGCCGGACTGGAAGCCGTTGTTGCCGCCGTAATAGGTGGTGATACGGCCCTGGCCGGGCAGCGGCCACATCCAGCCGGAATCAGAGATATGCCCGCTGCCGGTGGAGGAGTTCTGCCGGATCCATTCCTCATATTCCTTTTCGGCCTGGTCGTAGGCGGCCTGGGTGGCGTCCACCACGTCCTGCTGGGCCTGCTTGTCGGCCTCGGCCTTGCTGATGGTGGAATCCAGCTGCTGGATGTTGCCGGACAGCTGATCCTGTTTGGCCTGCAATTCCGCCTGGGCGGACTCCAGATTCGCCCTCTGTTCCTCCAGTTCCGCCTTGCGGGCCTCCAGTTCGGCCTTCTGGGCCTGCATATCCGCCAGCACCTGGTTCTGCTTTTCGCTGATCTGCTGCAGGGTATCCGAGAAGGTCAGCAGTTCATACAGGCTCTGGGCGCTGGACAGCATGGCCACCGCGCCCCCGTCGTGCATGACCTGCATGGCCTGCATCTGCATCTGGAACTCGTCCCACCGCTCGTCGATCTGGGCCTGCTGCTGGTCCACCTCGGCCTGCTTTTCCTGGATGGCCAGGTTGGCCTCGTTGATGGCGGCCACCAGGGTGTTGATCTGTTCTTTCAGGATATTCTGCTGCTGCTGCAGGGCGCTGCGGGTGTTCTTGGCGCTCTTCAGATCCTTTTCAATGGAGGCAAGCTGCTGGTTCTGGGCCTCCAGTTCCTCCCGCAGCCGCTCGTACTTTTCCGCGGCGGTCTCCGCGCGGGCGGGCGTCGCCATGCATGCCAGCAGCGAAACCAGCGCCAGCAGCGCCGCCACCGCCTGCCACAGGCGGCGGGCAACAGGATGCTCGTTCATCGTCATGATTGGGCCCCTCCCCCGGGCCGGTAAACCGCAACGTGATCAGACCTTGAGATGTTTGCGCACCGAGATGGCGGTGCCCAGGCTGCCGATCAGCACCCCGAACAGGATGAAGCCGCCCACCACCCAGTACCATACCTGCCCCATGGGCAGCAGACTGGCGCCTATGACCGTGGCCCACAGGCCGCTCAGCTTCCGGGCCGAGAAGTAGAGCACCAGCGCGTAGCCCCCCAGCACCGCCGCCGAGGCGATGCAGCCGGAGATAAAGCCGCTGGTCATGCCCTCCACAAAGAAGGGCATCCGGATGAAGCCGTTGGTGGCGCCCACGTACTTCATGATGTTGATCTCCTTGCGGCGGCTGAAGACGGTCAGGCGGATGGTGTTGCTGATGACCACCACGCTCACCACCACCAGCACCACCACCAGGCTCCAGGCGGCGATGTTCACCGCTTTCTGGATGCCCAGGAAGACGCCGGCCAGTTCGGTGGGCGGGTTGACCTGGGCCACGCCCGGAATGGCCTCCAGTTCGGCCACCTTCGCATCCAGGTCGGACAGATCCTCCAGCACCACCCGGTAGTTGGCCATGAAGGGGTTTTCGCTGCCCTCAAAGCCGTCCCACAGGCTGGCGCTGTCCCCCATGTAGCCCTTGTAGGTCTCCAGCACCGCGTCCTTGCTCATATAGGTCACCGAGGCGATGCCGGTCATGCTGCGGATGGCGGTGTCCACCTGGGCGATCTGTTCCTCGGTCAGGTCGGTCTCCAGATAGACCACCGTTTCGTTCTGGTCGCCCAGATAGGCCACCAGACTGTTGATGTTGGCGCCGAACAGCCCGGCGATCCCGGTCAGGATCAGGCAGGCGGTCAGCACGCCGATGCTGGCCACCGTCATCAGACGGTTCGCCCGCAAACTGTGCAGGCCCTGATGGGCCAGATACTTAAAACTAGACCAGTTCACAGGCGCACCTCCCCCAGAGGCGCATCGGCCTCGTCGCCAGCCTCATCGCTATGTACTCCCCAGCCGTTCTTGCCGGGTTCGCTGTCCCGCACCAGATGGCCGTGGTCGATGGTAATGACCCGCTTATGGAACCGGCGGGCCAGTTCGTGTTCATGGGTGACCACCACCACCGTGATGCCCACGCTGTTGATGGCGCTGAGCAGTTCCATCATCTCCAGGCTCAGTTCCGGGTCGATGTTGCCGGTGGGCTCGTCCGCAATGATCAATTGCGGGCTGTGCACCAGCGCCCGGGCCAGAGCCACCCGCTGCTGTTCGCCGCCGCTCATGTGCTCGGGCAGGCAGTCCATCTTTTCGCCCAGGCCCACCAGCTTGAGCACATAGGGCACCCGGGTGCGGATCTTGCGTTCCGGGATGTTGGTCACCCGCATGGCGAAGGCCACGTTCTCGTAGGCGGTCATGGTGGGGATCAGGCGGAAATCCTGAAACACCACCCCCATGTTGCGGCGCAGATAGGGCACCTCCCGCTCCTTGAGGCGGGTCAGGTCCTTGCCGCCCACCAGCACCCGGCCGCTGGTGGCCTTTTCCTCCCGCAGGATCAACTTGAGAAAGGTGGATTTGCCCGCGCCGGAATGGCCCAGGACAAACACAAACTCCCCTTTGCGGATATGCAGGCTCAGGTCCTTCAGGGCCGTGTTGCCGCCCGGATAGACCTTGGTCACATTTTCAAATACGATCATTGCAGGCTCCTTATTGCAGCGGGATGGCGTGGTTTACGGCGACCGTTTGCGCGCGCAAGCGGCAGATTTCGCGCCCAGCGCCGGAAAAAGGCCGGCCGTGGCACGGCCGGCCGTGGTCCGTCAATATTTGGCGGGATTGGCGCTGAGATACTTTTTGACCATCAGGGCCACCTTGAAGACGATGGCGTCGTCAAATTCCCGCAGATCCAGGCCGGTGAGCTTCTTGATCTTCTCCAGCCGGTAGACCAGGGTGTTGCGGTGCACAAACAGCCCGCGGCTGGTCTCGGATACGTTCAGGTTGTTTTCAAAGAAGCGCTGAATGGTAAACAGGGTCTCCTGATCCAGACTCTCGATGCTGCCCTGTTTGAAGACCTCCTTGAGGAACATCTCGCACAGGGTGGTGGGCAGCTGGTAGATCAGCCGGGCGATGCCCAGGTTGTCGTAGCTGATGATGGACTGCTCGGTGTCGAACACCTTGCCCACTTCCATGGCGATCTGGGCTTCCTTGAAGCTGGTGGCCAGATCCTTCACGTTGGAGATGGGGGTGCCGATGCCCACCACCGCCTTGATGTAATGCTCGCCGGACAAGGTGTCCACGATGCTGGCGGCCAGCTTCTCGATATCCCGCTGGTCGATGCCGCGGCGGATCTCCTTGACCAGCACGGTGTCGTTCTCGCTGATGTTGAAGACGAAATCCTTCTGCTTATCCGGGAACAGCCCGCTGACCACGTCGTAGGCGGAGATGTCGTTGCCGCTGGTCACCCGGATCAGCAGCACCACCCGGGACACATCGGCCACAAAATGGAGTTCCCGCGCCTTGGCGTAGATGTCGCCGGGCAGGATGTTGTCCAGCACCACGTTCTTGATGAAGTTGGCCTTGTCGAACTTCTCGTCGTGGTACTGCTTGATGCTTTGCAGGCTGATGGCCAGCAGGCTGGCGAACTGGCCCGCCGCCTCGTCGGTGCCCTCCACGCAGACCGCGTAATCGTTGTGTTTGGAGGAGCTGAACTGATGGTAGGTGTAACCGTCCTTGACGAAACTCTCGCCGGCGCTCAGGTGTTCGGCCACATAGCCCTCGCGCACCTCGCCGATCATGCTGAGTTCCGAGCAGGAGATGACCGTGCCCGTCTCATCCACCACGGCCACGATCCGGTCGATGGCGTCCTTCATCTGGTACACGACACTCTGAAATACCCGGTTTGCCATAATCCTGTATCTCCTTTTCGCTATCGCATTCGTTTTCCACAGCGTGCCTTGTGATTTTAGACAATTTATCACAGTTTCACTGTATATCTTACACAACGGAATCTACTTTTGCAACAACTTTCGGTAAAAAAAAGTGCTTTTCTCTGTATAAGTTGAAGAATCTGGCAAAATCCGGGATATTTCCGTCTTTACCCTACCAGAAAAATGTGTTTATTTTTTGAAAACGGCGGCATTTTCCCACAATTTACCGCGCCGGCGCAAAAATGGCGTCCTTTTCCGCCGCGGTCAGCGGCCGCCACCGTCCCGGCGCCAGGGCCGGGTCCAGCTCCACCCCGCCGATGGCGGTGCGGTGCAGGCTGTCCACCCCCAGGCCGTACACCCCGAACATCCGCTTGATCTGGTGGTACACCCCCTGGGTCAGCACCACCGTGGCGGCGCAGGGATCCGCCGGGTCGGGCACAAGCCGGGCGGGGTGCAGGGTCTGGCCGTCAGCCAGGGTCACCCCGGCGGCAAAGCCCTCCACCATCGCGCCGGTCACCGGCCCGTCCAGCCCCACCCGGTAGGTCTTGGGCACATGGCGGCGGGGGGCCAGCAGCCGGTGGGCGAACGGCCCGTCGTCGGTGAGCAGCACAAAGCCGGTGCTGGTCTTGTCCAGCCGGCCGGCCGGGAACAGCTCCCGCCGGGGATAGTCCCCGCGCACCAGATCCACCACGGTGGTGTCGCGGCCGTCCTCGCTGGCGCTCACCACCCCGGCGGGCTTGTTGAGCATCAGATAGACGTGCTCTTCCCGGGTCAGCGGCGCGCCGTCCAGCGCCACCAGGGCCCCATCCGGCACGGCGGCGTCCGCCCGGCGGCAGAGCTGCCCGTCCACCGTCACCCGTCCGCTGCCCGCCAGCGCGCGGGCGGCGCTGCGGGGAATCTGCAGCGCCCCGCTCAAAAACTTGTCCAGCCGCACCGGCCTCTCTCCTTTCTTATGCGTATCGCAGTCCCAGTATACCACATTCTCCCCCGCGGGAAAAGGCGAGGCGGCGCGGCGGCCCTTGCGCGCCCTTTGTCCCTTTAGTATAATAGAGACACATCGGCCGGGTTGCCGGCCATCTTTTGCGCGAAAGGCGGTGCCGCCATGCTGATCAGCCTGGTCGTTCCCTGTTACAACGAGGAGGAATCTCTGCCTCTATTCTATAAGGAAGCCGCCCGGGTGGCCGGCGAGATGCGCGCCAGCCACGGGGCCGAGTTTGAGTTCATCTTTGTGGACGACGGCTCTAAGGACGGCACTCTGGCCGTTGCCCGCCGCCTGCACGAGGCGGACAGCCGGGTGCGGTATGTGAGTTTCAGCCGCAATTTCGGCAAGGAGGCGGGGATCTACGCCGGGCTCCAGGCCGCGAAGGGCGACTATGTGGCCATGCTGGACGCCGACCTGCAGGACCCGCCCGCTCTGCTGCCCGCCATGCTGGACGCGCTGCGCACCGGTGAATACGACTGCGCCGCCACCCGGCGCACCACCCGCAAGGGGGAGCCCCCCATCCGCAGCTTTTTCGCCCGGATGTTCTACCGGATCATCAACAGGATGAGCAAGACCGAGATCGTGGACGGGGCGCGGGATTTCCGGCTGATGACCCGCCCGATGGTGGACGCGGTGCTGCGGGTGACCGAGTACAACCGGTTCTCCAAGGGGATCTTCGGCTGGGTGGGGTTCCGCACCAAATGGTTTGAATATGAGAATGTGGAGCGGGTGGCCGGCCAGACCAAGTGGAATTTCTGGAAACTGTTCCTCTACTCGCTGGAGGGGATCGTGGGCTTTTCCACCGCGCCGCTGGCGATCGCGGCGCTGGCGGGGGTGCTGTTCTGCCTGGCGGCCTTTGTGGGGATCCTGTTCATCCTGATCCGGTACGCCCTGGGCTGGCAGGACCCGGTGGCCGGCTGGCAGAGCCTGGCCTGCATCATCCTGCTGTGCAGCGGGGTGCAGCTGTTCTGCACCGGCATCCTGGGCGAATACCTGGCCAAGACCTATCTGGAGGTCAAGCGCCGCCCGCTGTATATCGTCAAGGAGACCGAGGCCGGCCCCGGCGCCGGCCCGGATCACCGGTGAGCGGGCGGCTGCTGCGCGCGGCCCTCTGGCTGGACGCCGGCTTTCTTTCGCTGGTGGCCCTTATCGCCCTGTTCGCGGTGGGGCCGGTCTCTGCGGCGCTGACCGCCGCGGGCGGGGCGGGGCTGCTGGCTGCCGGGCGGGCGGCCCGCCGGATACCCGCGGCCCGGGCAGACCGGATCTTCGGGGTCGTATTTTGCCTGTTCGTGGTGCTGGCCGGCTGGTTCGCCTTTGCCGTGCGGGTGGAACCCGCCTGGGATTTCGGCCGGGTCTATCACGGCGCGCTGGAGATCACCACCGCCGGCCGCATCCAGATCGACGCGGTGTATTTCCTGGAATCCAACAACAACTTCTTTCTGGCGCTGGCGCTGGCCCCCGTCTTTCTCGCGGGCAGCCTGGCGGGGCTGTCGCCCTTGACCAGCGGGATCCTGCTGAACCTGGCGGCCATCGACCTGTCGGTGCTGCTGCTGTGGGCGCTGACCCGCCGTCACTTCGGCCCTCGCAGCGCGCTGGCGGCAGGGCTGGCAGCCTGCGGCTGCGCGGGCCTGTGGCTGTACGGGCCCATCTTTTACACCGACACCCTCTCGATGCCCTTTGTGTGTCTGGGGCTGTTTCTCTGTTCCGAGTGGGCCCGTTCGCCCCGCGGGCGGCTGTGGTTGCTGCTGGCGGTGGGGGTGTGCGGCTTTTTCGCCTATCGGATCAAGCCCACCGCCCTGATCCCTTTTGTGGCCCTGCTGCTCTGGTGGCTGCTCAGCGGCGCGCCTCGCCCGCGTCAGGTGCTGGCAGGCGGGGCTCTCTTTGCGGCGTGCATGCTGGCCTGGCAGGTCTGGCTGCCGGTCAACCCCATCCTGGATATGACCGATTTGGACCGCTACCGCCTGCCGCCGCTGCATTATGTTATGATGGGGCTGAAAAACCCCGGCGGGTATGACGAGACGGACCACATGGCCAGCCGCGCTTTGCCCGACGCCGCCGCCCGCACCGCCTGGGCCGAGGAACAGATCGCGGCCCGTTTGCAGGCCTATGGCCCCGCCGGCCTGCTGGATCACGTCCGGCGCAAACTGGCTTATACCTGGGCGGACGGCACCTATTTCGGCTCCTACAAGCTGGCGATCGATCCGATCCAGCCGGGCGCGCTGCAAAGCTGGGTCAGCTTCGACGGGACCCACTGGCCGATTTTCCGTTGTCTTGCCAACGCCCAGCAGCTTTTCCTCTGCGTCTGTGCCGCTGCGGCGGCGATCCTGTGCGCCCGGCGCCGGACTTTGGATGGGCTCAGCTGGGTCTGCCTGACCTCTCTGCTGGGAGTGGGGCTGTTTTTACTTGTGTGGGAGACCCGCTCCCGTTACCTGATCAACCTGCTTCCGCTTCTGCTGCTCATGGCGACCCGGGGCTTCTGCGCGATGGCCGCCGCCTTGGACCGCCAGCTATGATCCCCTCGCAAATTTTCACAAATATTTAACAATTTAGTCATAGACGGATTTTGCTACTTTGGCTATAATATGCCAATGGGGAGGCCTCACAGGACGATTGTGAGGCCGTTTTTACCGGAAAGGGTCCCTTTCCGGTGCACTTTGAAAGGAGTACGACATCCCATGAAAAAGTTTGTTTCTCTTTTTGCGGCCAGCGCTCTGCTGGTCACTCTGCTGGCTGGCTGCGGCGCCAGCAGTTCTTCTTCCGCCGCTACCGGCAGCTCCGCTCCGGAGAGCAGCTCTGCTTCCGAGCCCGCTTCCGAGCCTTCCAGCGAGGTTACCAGCGGTTCCGGCCTGAAGTTTGGCCTGGGCCTGTCCACCAGCCTGAGCGGTTCTGACGCCACCGCCGACAAGGACGGCAGCGCCGAGGCCGACGTGACCGCCGCCAGCGTGCTGGTAGACGGCGAGGGCAAGGTCGTTTCCTGCTACATCGACGTGATGCAGGCCGCCATGCCCTTCACCGCGCAGGGCACCATGAACGTGGCCGAGGATGCGGACTTCCGCTCCAAGCAGGTCAAGATGCTGGACTACGGCATGAAGGGTGTTTCCCCCATTGGCAAGGAGTGGTACGAGCAGGCCGCCGCGTTCAGCGAGTGGGCTGTGGGCAAGACCGCTGACGAGATCGCCGCTGGCATGGGCGAGGACGGCAAGGCTTCCGACGCCGACCTGTCCGCCGGCTGCACCATTATCATCAGCGCTTTTGTAGAGGCGATGGACAAGGCGATGGCCAACGCCACCGCCTGTGACGCCGCCGCTACCGACACCGTGCAGATGGCCATGGTCGCCAACACCGGTTCCAGCAAGGACGCCACCGCCGACAAGGACGGCACCGCCCAGGCTGACGTGACCGTGAGCGCCGTGACCGTCAACGCCGAGGGCGTTGTGACCGCCTCCGCTCTGGATGTTGTGCAGGCTAAGATCACCTTCAGCGCTGCCGGCGCTGTGACCGCTGACCTGGCCACCGCTCCCGCTACCAAGCAGGAGCTGGGCAACGACTACAACATGAAGGGCGCTTCCCCCATCGGCAAGGAGTGGTTCGAGCAGGCTGACGCTTTCACCGCCTGGACCATCGGCAAGACCGCTGATCAGATCGCTGCTGGCCTGGGCGATGACGGCAAGGCTTCCGACGCCGATCTGGCTGCCGGCTGCACCATCACCGTGTCCGATCTGATCTCCGCTGCCGTGGCTGCCGCCACCGTGGCCTGATCGTTCGTCTTAACCCCAAAAGACAGATTTTTACCCGGCGGCCCGTTTTACGGGCCGCCGGGCTTTTTATACGCAAAGATGCCCCGTGCAACAGCACGGGGCATCTTTGCGTACAGACGCGTAGAATTCGCAACAAAAAAATCCCGGCCGCAATGCGGCCGGGACTGGTGGAGAATTAGGGACTCGAACCCCAGACTTCCTGCGTGTGATGCAGGCACTCTAACCAGCTGAGCTAATCCTCCGGGAACAGGCATAATTATATCATGCTCCCGCAAAAAATGCAAGCCCTTTTTTTCGCAAATTTTCAAATCCGCGCAAAGCCCGCTATATTGCGGTTTTTCAGGGATCCGCTCGCTTTTTTCGCCGGACCGCTTGCCCTGCCGCCCGGAATATGGTACGCTTATACACAGTTGTGCGCGGCTGTAGTATGGCCGCGCGGTTCAATAAAGTTGGGGGAACATTTATGGAGATCGGGTTCGACAACAATCTGTACGTGCAAAAGCAGACCGAAAAGATCCAGGAGCGGATCGCGCAGTTTTCCGGCAAGCTGTATCTGGAGTTTGGCGGCAAGCTGTTTGACGACTACCACGCGGCCCGGGTGCTGCCCGGCTTCCACGCCGACGGCAAGATCCGGCTGCTGCAGGCCATGAAGGACCAGGCGGAGATCATCTTTGCCATCTCGGCCGGGGACATTGAAAAGACCAAGATCCGGGCGGACCTGGGCATCAGCTACGACATGGAGGTGCTGCGCCTGATCGATGACATCACCGAGACCGGCATCTCGGTGAACAGCGTGGTCATCACCCAGTACACCGGCCAGCCCGCCGCCGACGCCTTTGCCAAAAAGCTCACCAGCCGCGGGGTGCGCAACTACATCCACCGGCCGATCGCCGGCTATCCGGCGGCGGTGGAGCACATCTGCAGCGACGAGGGCTACGGCTCCAATCCCTATATCGAGACCACCAAGCCGCTGGTGGTGGTCACCGCGCCCGGCCCGGGCAGCGGCAAGCTGGCCACCTGTCTGAGCCAGGTCTACCATGAGCACCGCCGGGGGGTGATGGCGGGCTACGCCAAGTTTGAGACCTTCCCGATCTGGAACCTGCCCCTGAAACACCCGGTCAACCTGGCGTACGAGGCCGCCACCGCCGACCTGAACGATGTGAACATGATCGACCCGTTCCACCTGGAGGCCTACGGCAAGACCACCGTGAACTACAACCGGGACGTGGAGGCCTTCCCCATCGTGCAGACCATCCTGGCCCGGATCACCGGCAACAAAGAATACTACCGCAGCCCCACCGACATGGGGGTGAACATGGCGGGCTACGCGATCTTTGACGACGCGGTGGTGCGCGCCGCCGCCTGTGAGGAGATCCTGCGCCGGTACTACAAGGCCGCCTGCGACTGCAAGCAGGGCAAGGGCTCGGAAGAGGCGCTGCACAAGATCGAGAGCATCCTGCAGCAGCTGAACCTGCAGCCCACCGACCGGGCGGTGGTGGCGCCGGCTCTGCGGCGCCGGGACGAGACCCACCAGCCGGCGGCGGCCATCCGCCTGCCGGACGGCCGGATCGTCACCGGCCGGGCCAGCAACCTGATGAGCGCCTGCAGCGCCACCGTGCTGAACAGCATCAAGGCCATCGCCGGCATCCAGGACATCACCCTGATCCGGCCCGAGGTGCTGGAACCCATCCTGCGGATGAAGATCGACATTCTGGGCAGCCGGTCCAGCGTATTGAAGGTGGACGACACCCTGGCCGGCCTGGCGGTGACCGCCGCCAGCGACCCTGTGGCCGCCAAGGCCATGGCGGCGCTGCCCCTGCTGCGGGATTGCGATATGCACTCCAGCCAGATGCTCCACTCCGGCGACGAGGGCACCCTGCGCAAGCTGGGCCTGCGGCTGACCATGGAGCCGGTGTACCCCAGCAAGGACCTGTACTTCTAAGGATAACGCGGCGGGACGAATTCTTCGTCCCACCTCAAACTGACGAAAAAGTCTTTTCGTCAGTTTGAAACGCCGTTTTTCCTGCGCGCAGAAAAAACGGGACAATCGCAAGTGGGAGAGGGCCCTGATGGTCCTCTCCCACACCCTCTCCCCTTTCGGTAAGAAAAGAGAGCACCTTTTTCTGCAAGCTGCGGCGGGACGAATTCTTCGTCCCGCCCTTTCCTTTGCCCTGGGCCGGGCGCATCCGACCCCTTTCGCTGGCGCGGCGCAGCAGTTTGTGGTATAATAGCACCATGTTTTATCCCCGGCCTTGCCGGGCAAAGGAGGGTCGTCCCATGCGCCATACCATGCGCCATGTGAGCCTGTTTGTCTGCATCCTGCTGCTGGCGGGCGCCGCCGCCCTGATCGGTTCCCGCGGGCAGAGCCTTACCAACGAGGAACTGGCCCCGCTGCAGGTCACCTGCTTTGCGCTGGAACAGGGCCAGGCCACCCTGATCCAGTGCGGCGGCCACGCGGTGCTGCTGGACGCGGGCAGCGCCGAGGCAGCGCCCGCCCTGCTGCAAAAGCTGGCCGAGCGCCAGGTCACCCAACTGGACGCGCTGGTACTCAGCTATTTTTCGCCGCTGCGGATGGGGGGCGCGGTCCAGGTGCTGCGCAGCCTTCCCACCCAGGTGGTCTACGCGCCGGACTACGACCCGCCCGCCGACCATCAGGAGGACTGCCGCCAGCTGCGGCAAGTCATAGAAGAGGCGGGCATCCCGGTGCAGCTGCCCGATGAGGAGGGGGATACCCTGGCGCTGGGGGACGCCCAGCTGACCCTGGAACGGCCCTTGCAGGGCCATTATGAGGCCACCGAAGGGGACTACGCCCTGGCCGCCAGCCTGGAACACGGGGTCTTTTCCTTCCTCTTCCCCAGCGACGCGGGGGAACAGCGGATCGGGGAGCTGATGGCCCAGCTTCCCTTGAGCCACACGGTGCTGGTTCTGCCGGAACAGGGCGCCGTGCGGGAGAACACCGAGGCGTTTCTGCGGGCGGTGAATCCGGAGATCGCGGTGCTCACCGGCGATGAGCCGCCTAGCCAGGATCTGCTGGACCTGCTACAGGGCATGGAGGATCTGGCCTTGCGGGAGCTGTTTTGCACCGCCGACGGGGACCTGACCTTTACCAGCAACGGTCTGGACGAACTTACCGCCGTCCAGGCGGAAAACTGAATCCATAAAAAACGCGCCGGGCGGCGGTCATCCCATGGGGACCGCCGCCCGGCGCGTTCTGTCTTGCTTATCGGGCCGGCTTCTTTCTGCCGGGCAGCCGCAGACCCACCAGCCGGGTCAGGCTCCACACCCCTTTGAAGTTGAACAGGATCACCAGCAGGGTGAGCAGGGTGGTCCAGACCGGCCATCCGGCGGGCTGTGCCAGCATGACGGCCGCCTCCACCAGCAGCAGCAGGGTATTGGCGTACAGGCGGGTCAGGCTGAAATCCACCCGCAGCAGGCCCCGGGTGTTCACCGCCCGCAGCGCGAACACCAGCACATAACTCAGGAAACTGGCCACCGTGGCGCCGTTGGGCCCCATCACCGGGATCATGAGCCCGTTCATCACACAGTTGGCCAAAGCGCCGGCCAGCATGGTGTACAGGCTCAGAGTGCTGCGCTTTTCCACCACATAGATGGTGTTGAGGAACTGGTTGAAGCAGCTGAACACGGTGGCGATGGCCAGCATCGGCACAAACTGCCAGGCCTCGTAGAAGTTGGAGCGGAAGAGCAGCATCAGCGGGCGGCACAGCCAGATGATGCCCGCCCCGCAGCAGAACATGACCGCCTGGTACACCCCGAACACCCGGCTGAAAAAGGCCTCCCGGCGGCTGCGCTCGGTCACCGCCGACAGCTGCCAGGCCTCGTAGAAGATGGTGCCCAGGGTGGTGAGGATGGTGGGCAGAAAATAGCCGGTGCCCAAAAGGCCGGACCAGTAGGTGCCCTCGTCCCCCATCATGCCGGCCACAAAGAACAGGTCGCTGGCGTTGATGATCCAGAAGCTGATCTGGGCGGGGATCATGGGCAGCGCGTACCGCAGCATCCCCCGCCACAGCCGCCGGTTCAGGTGCTGGAAATCCAGATACCGCCACAGCCCCGCGGCGCAGAACACAAACAGGGTGCTGCACCCGTCGCCGCAGATGATGGCCAGCAGATAGCCGGTGGCCCCCAGGGGCTTCACCACCAGAAACAGGATATAGAACAGCAGGGTGGCGCCGGTGCACAGGATGCCGTCGATGGCCACCAGCCGGTTCAGCTGCCGGCTGCGCACGAACTGGGTGCAGAGGGTGCGCAGGCAGCTGACCAGCACATACACATACAGCAGCGCCGCGTAGTCCGAAAAGACCGGCAGCAGCCGGATGATCGGGTAGGCCAGCAGCATGATCACAAACCCCAGCAGGATGGTCACCAGACCGTTGGTGAACACCTGCCGCTTGTTGTTGGCCCGGTCCAGCCCGAACCGGATCACCGCGAAGCTGGTGCCCAGGCTGACCAGCGGGATCAGCAGATTGGCGCACTGGCTGGTGAGTTTGGTGATGCCCACCTCCTGCACCTCTTTCATGGCGTAGGTCAAAAAGGGCTGGATGAACAAACTCAGCAGCTTGGAAGAAAAATTGCTGATGGCGAAGATGACCGTGTTCCCCGCCAGTTTTTTGTATCGGTTTTGCTCGGCCAAAGCGCCGCCTCCTTCTTATTTATAAGGGAACCACGGCAAACCGCCTATCCGCGCAGACGGGCCCGGCGCGCCTTCCAGTCCGGCATATAGCGGGCCACCAGCGCCCAGAAATGGGGCTGATGGTCCGGCCAGACAAAGTGGCAATACTCGTGCAGCAGTACATAGTCGATCAGTTCCGGCTCCCGGGCGGCCAGCCGCAGCGCCAGGGTGATCCGGTTTTTTCCGGGATCGCACACCCCCCAGCGGCTGCGCATATCCCGCACCCGCAGCTCCGGCGGGGCGGGGCGGATCGCCGCGAACAGCGGCCAGATCCGGGCGCTGGAGGCGGCGAACAGGGCCAGGGCGGTCTCCTTGTCCGGCACCGGCCGGGCTGCCTCGTCGGCGGCCCGGCGGGCCTGTTTGCGGCGGGCGTCCTCGATCCACTCCGCCCGGCTGGCCACAAACTCGTCCACCCGGGAAACCGAAGCGCGGGCCGGGGCGCTCACCGCCACCGTGCCGTCCGCCCGCACCCGCAGGTTGATGTTGCGCACCCGCTTGCGGGTCAGTTCATACCGTACCCCGCCGGCGCTGCGGCATTGTGTTACCTGCTCCTTCATCCGCCGCGCCCCCTTTTTCGTGTATTGTACCACAATTCCCCCGCGCAAACAAGGAACGCCGGGCCGGGCGTTTCTTGAAATCTTGGCACTGTGCTACAGTTTCGCCAAAATTCCACACAAAATGTTGGCAGGCGAGCTTCTTGACACTGCACTATATATGGTGGCATAATAGAAATCGACAACGAAAAACACAAGATATGGATTCGTCACCGCTCCTTGGCCGGAGTCGGGCCGAAACCGTAGGCAAGGAGAGACGCCATGATCACAAGCATTATGAAACGCGACGGCCGGGTGGTGTTGTACGACGCGGGCAAGATCGCGTCGGCCATTCTGAAGGCCCTGGAGGCCGCCGGCGAGGGGGACGCGGCCGAGGCGGCCCGGGTCGCCAACCGGGTGGAGCGGGAACTGGCGCTGGAGTGCGGCTCCGGCACCCCCCGCATCGAGCAGATCCAGGACCTGGTGGAGCGGCAACTGATGGAATGCGGCCACGACGAAGCGGCCAAGCGGTACATCCTGTACCGGGCCAACCGCACCCGCATCCGGGAGGCCAACTCCCAGCTGATGAAGACCATCGACGAGATCACCAACGTGGACGCCCGGCTGTCCGACATGAAGCGGGACAACGCCAACATCGACGGCAACACCGCCATGGGCAGCATGCTGCAGATCGGCACCGCCGGGGCCAAGGCCTACAACGCGGCCTATCTGCTCACGCCGGAGCAGGCCAAGGCCCACCGGGAGGGCGATATCCACATCCACGATTTCGACTTCTACTCCCTGACCACCACCTGCACCCAGATCGACATTCTGCGGCTGTTCCACGGGGGCTTCTCCACCGGGCACGGATTTTTGCGGGAGCCCAACAGCATCGGCAGCTACGCGGCGCTGGCGGCCATCGCGATCCAGTCCAACCAGAACGACCAGCACGGCGGCCAGAGCATCCCGAACTTTGACTACGGCATGGCCGAGGGGGTGGCCAAGACCTTCGCCAAGGCCTATGTGACCAAGCTGACCGAGAGCGTTGAGGATATCCTGGACAGCGAAGACGAGAGCGACGCCGCCCGCGCCGCCGTGACCGAGGCCGCCCAGGCCACCGGCCACACCGCCCGCCTGGGCGAGGGGGCCAGCGAGGCGGAGTTCGACCGGCTCGCGGCCGAATCCCTGGCCCGGGCCACCCGTCTGGACGGCGGGACCGCGGCCCGTCTGGTGGCCACCGCCCGCCGCCGGGCCTGGAAGCAGACCGACCGGGAGACCTACCAGGCGATGGAGGGCTTTGTGCACAACCTGAACACCATGCACAGCCGGGCGGGCGCCCAGACCCCCTTCAGCAGCATCAACTACGGCACCGACACCAGCCCCGAGGGCCGCATGGTCATCCGGAATATCCTGATGGCGGAGGACGCGGGCCTGGGCTTTGGCGAGACCCCCATCTTCCCCATCCACATCTTCAAGGTGAAGGAAGGGGTCAACTACAACGAGGGGGACCCGAACTACGACCTGTTCCAGCTGAGCATGAAGGTCAGCGCCAAGCGGCTGTTCCCGAACTACGTGTTCCTGGACGCGCCCTTCAACCTACAGTACTACAAGCCCGGCCATCCCGAGACCGAGGTGGCCACCATGGGCTGCCGCACCCGGGTGATGGGCAACGTCTACGACCCCTCCCGGCAGATCGCCTACAGCCGGGGCAACCTGAGTTTCACTTCCATCAACCTGCCCCGGCTGGCCATCGAGGCCCACGGGGACGAGGCGAAGTTCTACGCCTCCCTGGACGAGATGATGGAGCTGGTGGCCCGGCAGCTGCTGGACCGGTTTGAGATCCAGGCGGCCAAGCGGGTGTACAACTACCCGTTCCTGATGGGGCAGGGCATCTGGCTGGACAGCGACCAGCTGGGCCCCGCCGACGAGGTGCGGGAGGTGCTCAAGCACGGCACCCTGTCCATCGGGTTCATCGGCCTGGCCGAGACCCTGACCGCCCTGTACGGCCACCACCACGGCGAGAGCGACGAGATGCAGAAAAAGGGCCTGGAGATCGTGGGCCACATGCGCCAGTTCTGCGACGACAAGAGCCAGGCCATGAAGCTGAACTTCACCCTGCTGGCCACCCCGGCGGAGGGGCTGTCCGGCCGGTTCACCCGGATGGACCAGAAGCGCTACGGCTCGATCCCCGGCGTGACCGACCGGGAATACTACACCAACAGCTTCCACATCCCGGTGTGGTATCCCATCTCGGCCTATGACAAGATCCAGAAGGAGGCCCCCTACCACGCCCTGACCAACGCGGGCCACATCAGCTATGTGGAGCTGGACGGGGACACTGCCCACAACCTGGAAGCCTTTGAGAGCGTGGTGCGCTGCATGCACGACGCGGGGGTGGGCTACGGCAGCATCAACCACCCGGTGGACCGGGACCCGGTGTGCGGCTATGTGGGGGTGATCGGGGACGTGTGCCCCCGGTGCGGCCGCCGCAGCGGCGAGGCCCTGTCGCCGGAAAAGCTGGCGGAACTGCGCAAGAAGTTCCCCGGCGTTCCCAGTTTCTGCGGCTGCGAATAAGGGTTGCCGCCGCAACATCCCCTTTGCCATCTCCCCTGCTATACTAGGCGGGAAGAAAACGAATCATACCTACAGGAGGAAGAGAAAATGTCTGCTATGCAAAAACAGTCGGTCGTGGGCAAGGACGTGCCCTTTGAGCGCATCCGTCGGATCACCGGGTATCTGGTGGGCACCATGGACAAGTGGAACGACGCCAAGAAGGCGGAAGAGCGCGACCGCGTGAAGCATCTGTAAGCCATGCGGATCGCAGGACTGGCCCGCGACAGCATCGTGGACGGCCCCGGGCTGCGGCTGACGGTGTTTTTCCAGGGCTGCCATCATCATTGCCCGGGCTGCCAGAACCCGGCCACCTGGCCCTTTGAGGGGGGCGAGGCGTACACGGTGGAGCAGTTGGTGGCCCAGGCAAAGCAGAGCCCGCTCTGCCGGGGTGTGACCCTCTCGGGCGGCGAGCCCTTCGACCAGGCCGCCGAGGCGGCGGCCCTGGCGGCGGCGCTGAAGGCCGCGGGCTATGAGGTGGCCGCCTATACCGGCTTTACCTTTGAGCAGCTGCTGACGGGCGACGAGGCCCGCCGGGCGCTGCTGGAGCAGCTGGACGTGCTGGTGGACGGGCCCTTTGTGCAGGAAGAGATGAGCCTGGAGCTGCGCTTTCGCGGCAGCCGCAACCAGCGCATCCTGGACGTGCCCGCCAGCCTGGCCGCCGGCAGCGCCGTCTGGGTCACCGCCCCCCGCTGGGTGGGCGAATGACGGGCTTGGCGGATTCTGGGGGAACAGGACCCGTCCCCCCGGCGCTGCGGGCGCAACAAGGATGCGCCCGCCCGGCTACGCCGACCGCGCTGCCGGTCCAAAGCCCCACCGGGGCTTTGGCTGCTTTGCAGACCCGGCCCCCCGGAAATCGAGGGCCCAATACTTGGCCCTCAAGATAGCGTATAAAAACCAAGGCCGGTGCGTACACGGATCACGCACCGGCCTTGGTTTGTTCTCAATGTCAGGGGGCAGGGGGATTATCTCCCCTGTCGGCTCAACTCCGCTCAGCCCATCACGGCCGCGGCGGCGTTGGCACCGGCCAGCCGGCCGGAGGTGAAGGCAAAGCCCTGATCCACGCCGCCGTAGGTGACGTAGGGCTTCTTCTCGCTGTACAGCACGCCGGAGCAGTCCAGGCCGGCGGCATAGACGTTGTCCATGACCGAGCCGTTCTCCAGCAGCACCTGAAGCTGTTCGTTCACGTCCAGGGCGGCGCAGGTGCTGTAGCAGTAGTTGCGCATGGTGATCATGTAGTAGGGGCCGTCGCCGGCGATGGGGGCCAGGTAGGCGGCGTCCTTGCCGAACGCCTCGTCCACACCGGCCTCACAGGCGGCGTTGTAGTCGGCCACGGTCTGTTCCAGCACCGCCGGGTCCATGCCCAGCTGCCGGGCCAGGTCAGCCAGGGTGTCGGCCTTATACACGTAACCGGCCTCCACCGCCGCGTCCATGACCTCGGTGGCATTCGTGATGGGGGTGCCTTCCGGCGCCCAGCCGCAGGCACCCAGGTTCACCGTCTGCATGTAGGCGGGCTGGGTGCGGATGCCTCGCTGCTCCACCTCTTTGATCTGGGCGTCGGAGTAGAGGGTGTAGAAGGTCGGGCCGGACATCCAGCCGTTGAAGCCCACGTTCTGCTCGTTGGTGAACCGCTCGCCCTTGGTGTTCACTGCCAGGCTGTCGGGGGCGTTGCCCAGATAGTTGGGCAGATCGCCCTCGGTCCAGACGGTGTTCTTGTTGGTCTGGGCGCAGTAGGTGTCCAGTTCATGATACTCGAACTGGGTCAGGAAGTCGGCCGCGCCGGTGATGTGCACCGCCGGGCACATGCCGATGCTGTAGGTGCCCGCGCCGTCGTCGATGGCCGCCTGGATCATGGCGCCGTCGTTCTGGCGCATGCCCACCATGCTCCACTCCCCGGACAGCGGGTAGTACTCATCGCTCAGGTACTCCTCTTCCATCTGCGCGTTGGCGCCGAATCCGCCGGTGGCCAGGATGATGGCGTCGGCGTAGATCTCATACTCGGTACCGTCGTTGGTGTTGCGGGCCTTTACGCCCACCGTCTTGCCGTTCTCGTCCTGGATGAAGTCGTAGGCGGCGGTCTCCAGCTGGTATTTGCCGCCCATCTCGGTGTATTTCTCGATGCAGTTGTCAAAGAAGGCGATGTTGTGCTGCCGGCGCACGGTCATGCCCTCGGCCGCCGGCGCGTAGGAGAAGAGCACGACGTTGGAATCCCCCTCGGTCAGGCCGCCGGTGGGCTGCTCCAGCTCCATGCCGTAGTCGTAGCGCCGGCCACCGCGTCCACCTCCACGCTGCCCGCCTCCTTCATGGCCGCCTGCAGGGTGGGGATCGCTTTGCCGCCCACATCCGGGGTCTCGCTGTCGCCGGTGACGGCTACATCGGTCAGATTGCCCTCGGCGTCCACGGTCAGGGTCACCGACACCTCGCCGCCAAATCCCGCCGCCGTGCCGGTGGCGGTGCGGGCCTCGCCGCTGCCGCCGCTCTGGGCCGCGCCGCAGCTGGCCAGCATGGCCGCGCAGAGTACCACGCTCAGCATCCGGGAGAAAATATTTGCATGTTTCACGTTTCTTCCTCCTTGTTTTGATTCCGCTCTTTGCGATCGTCACAATTCTAACACTCTTTTCCCGCCGGCTGAATCAACTCTTTGTTACGCATTTGACAACATCTGGTTGGCCGATTGACAGCGGTTTTGCGCCATGTTAGACTGAAAACGATTTGGAAAGGAGGCCCGGCCATGGACGCGGTTCAGCTG
Organism: uncultured Gemmiger sp.; assembly: GCA_944388245.1. Taxonomy (GTDB): domain Bacteria; phylum Bacillota; class Clostridia; order Oscillospirales; family Ruminococcaceae; genus Gemmiger_A. The sequence goes on from CALXIA010000009.1 coordinate 51,671, forward strand.
CAATATTTCAAGGCGGTCTGCGAAACGGGAAGCTATTCCCGCGCCGCGGAACAGCTCTATATCTCGCCCCAGGGCATCAGCAAGGCGATCCACAAGCTGGAGGATGAACCGGGCGCTCCTCTGTTCACCCTGACCCAGTCGGGCCTGGCGGTGACCGATTACGGCCAGCTGCTGCGCAGCCGGGCGGACGAATATTTGTGCCAGCATCACCGGATGCTGAACGAGATCCGCCAGCTGCGCGAAGCCTCGGACAATGTGCTCACCATCGGGATCCGGGCCGGCTTTTCGGAGGGGATGGGCAAGAATTTTCTTTTGAACTTCATTCTGGCGAACCCGGATCTGGTGGTGCGGGTCCGCTCGTTTGCCCACGACCGGATGGAGGAGGGCATGCGCCAGCCGGACATCCCGGTGTGGGTGGCCCCCGGCGGCTACGACGAGAGCCGGTTCACCCCGCTGTATGAACACACCGAAAAGCTGTTTTTGCTGGTGAGCGAGGACCATCCCCTGGCCCGCAAGGAGGCGGTGCGGGTGGAGGATCTGGACGGCTACCCCCTGATCTCGCTGCCCCACAACATCGGCCAGCAGCCGGCGGTGGACTGGGCGGTGAACCGGCGGGTGCAGACGGTGCCGGATTTTCTGCTGGACGCGGCCGACCGGCCCTTCCTCATGCGGCTGGTGCAGACCGGCAAGGCCATCAGCTTCAACTCCGGCTGGCACTACAAGGAATACCCGGGCATCCGCCGGATCGACCCGGTGGATCTGGACCTGACCATCCACGCCTATGTGCTTTGCCGCCGGGACGCAGCCCGCACCCTTGCGCTGGAGCGCTTTTGCGCCTATGTGCGCACCGTTTCAGCGGATCAGACCGCTGCCGGATAAAGGATCAGGGCCGGTGCGCAAACCGCTTGCGCACCGGCCCTGATTTGGATTTACCTGTTTATTTGTCGCCCTTTTCGAACTTCTCCCGCAGGTTCTTGAAAAAGCCCTTGCGCTGTTCGTAGTTGTCGTCCTTGAGGCTGTCCTCAAAGGCTTTGAGGGCGTCCCGCTGGGCGCGGGTGAGTTTTTTCGGGATCTCCACCGAGACCTTCACGTACTGATCGCCCCGGCCCCGGCCGCCCAGGTACTGGATGCCCTTGCCCCGCAGCCGGAAGGTGGTGCCGCTCTGGGTGCCCTCCGGCACAGTGTACTCCACCTTGCCGTCCACGGTGGGCACCACCACGTCGGCGCCCAGCACGGCCTGGCTGTAGGTGATGGGCACGGTGACCCACACGTCATAGCCGTCCCGTTCGAACATCGGGTCCGGCCGCACGGTCACGATCACGATCACGTCCCCGTTGGGGCCGCCGTTGGTGCCCGCGTCGCCCTGGCCGCGCAGCGCGATACTCTGGTCGTCGTTGATGCCGGCCGGGATCCGCACCTCCAGGCGCTTCTTCACCGGGGTGCGGCCGCTGCCGTGGCAGTGGTCACAGGGGGTCTTGACGATCTTGCCCTTGCCGCCGCAGCGGGTACAGGGCTGCTGGCTTTGCATCACGCCGAAGGGGGTGCGGGTCTCCCGCACCACATAGCCCCGGCCGCGGCAGTCCGGGCAGGTCTCGGGGCTGGTGCCCTTGGCCGCGCCGGTGCCGCCGCAATCCGGGCAGGTCTCCTGCCGGGTCAATGTAATGGTCTTGGTGCAGCCGTGCACCGCCTCCATAAAGCTCAGCACCACGCTGACCCGCTGGTCGGCGCCCTTGCGGGGGGCGTTGGCGTTGGAGGCGCGCTGCGCGCCGCCGAAGCCGAACCCGCCGCCGAAGATGTCCCCGAAGATATCCCCCAGGTCCACCCCGCCGAAGCCGCTGCCAAACCCGCCGAAGCCGCCGCCGGCGCCGCCGGCGCCCGCCCCATAGCTGGGATCCACGCCGGCAAAGCCGAACTGGTCATACTTGGCCTTCTTCTCGGGGTTGCTCAGCACTTCGTAGGCCTCGCCCACCTCCTTGAACTTCTCCTCGGCGGCCTTGTCGCCGGGGTTCAGGTCCGGGTGGTACTTTTTGGCCAGCTTGCGGTAGGCACTCTTGATCTCGGCCTCAGACGCGCCCTTGGCGATGCCCAAAACCTCATAATAATCACGTTTGTCTGCCATATACCTCTCCACCTGTCATGCGCCGGACGCATTGAGCCCCGCGCGCTGTATAAAAGGACGGGAACAGCCGCCCGGCGTTTGCCGGGCGGCCTTTTTTACCCGTTCAAAGGGCCGGGATCAGACTTCCTTGAAGTCCGCGTCCACCACGCCGTCGTCCGGCTTCTGGCCGGCGCTCTGGGCGCCGGTATCGCCAGCGCCCGGCTGGGCGCCCTGGGCCTCGGCCGCGGCCTTGTAGACCTTTTCGCTCACCGCGTAGAAGGCCTTCTGCAGTTCTTCCTGCTTGGTCTTGATGGCCTCGGTGTCGCTGCCCTTCAGCGCTTCCTTCAGCGCGTCGATCTTGGCCTGGATGTCCGCCTTCTCGGAGGCGTCCACCTTGTCGCCCAGCTCGCCCAGCGCCTTCTCGGTCTGGAACACCATCTGGTCGGCGCCGTTGCGCAGGTCCACTTCCTCACGGCGCTTGCGGTCCTCATCGGCAAACCGCTCGGCGTCCTTCACGGCCTTGTCGATGTCCTCCTTGCTCATGTTGGTGGAGGCGGTGATGGTGATGCTCTGCTCCTTGCCGGTGCCCAGGTCCTTGGCGCTCACGTGCACGATGCCGTTGGCGTCGATATCAAAGGTGACCTCGATCTGCGGCACGCCACGGGGCGCCGGCGCGATGCCGTCCAGATGGAAGGTGCCCAGGCTCTTGTTGTCGCGGGCAAACTCACGCTCGCCCTGCAGCACGTTGACCTCCACGCTGGGCTGGTTGTCGGCCGCGGTGGAGAACACCTGGCTCTTCTTGGTGGGGATGGTGGTATTCCGGTCGATGATCTTGGTGCACACGCCGCCCAGGGTCTCGATGCCCAGGCTCAGCGGGGTCACGTCCAGCAGCAGCAGGCCCTTCACGTCGCCCTGCAGCACGCCGCCCTGGATGGCGGCGCCGATGGCCACGCACTCATCGGGGTTGATGCCCTTGAAGGGCTCCATGCCCATCTCCTTCTTGACGGCCTCCTGCACGGCGGGGATCCGGGTGGAACCGCCCACCAGCAGCACCTTGCTCAGGTCGCTGGCCTTCAGGCCGGCATCCTTCAGCGCCTGACGGACAGGGCCCATGGTGCGCTCCACCAGGTCGGCGGTCATGGCGTCGAACTGGGCGCGGGTCAGGGTCATATCCAGGTGCTTGGGGCCGGTGGCGTCGGCGGTGATGAAGGGCAGGTTGATGGCGGTGGAGGCCACGCCGGACAGCTCGATCTTGGCCTTCTCGGCGGCTTCCTTCAGCCGCTGGGCCGCCATCTTGTCCTTGCGCAGGTCGATGCCGTTCTCTTTCTGGAAGTTGTCGGCCAGCCAGTCGATGATCCGCTGGTCGAAGTCGTCGCCGCCCAGACGGGTATCGCCGTTGGTGGCCAGAACCTCGGTCACGCCGTCGCCCATCTCGATGATGGACACATCGAAGGTGCCGCCGCCCAGGTCGTAGACCATGATCTTCTGGTCGCTTTCCTTATCCACGCCGTAGGCCAGGGAGGCCGCGGTGGGCTCGTTGATGATCCGCTTCACGTTCAGGCCGGCGATGGTACCGGCGTCCTTGGTGGCCTGCCGCTGGCTGTCGTTGAAGTAGGCCGGCACGGTGATGACCGCCTCGGTGACCTTCTCGCCCAGGTAAGCCTCGGCGTCCGCCTTCAGCTTGGACAGGATCATCGCGCTGATCTCCTGCGGGGTGTACTCCTTACCGTCGATGTTGACCTTGTAGTTGGTGCCCATCTCACGCTTGATGGAGGAGATGGTGCGCTCGGGGTTGGTGATGGCCTGGCGCTTTGCCACCTGACCCACCAGCCGCTCGCCGGTCTTGGTGAAGCCCACCACGCTGGGGGTGGTACGGGCGCCTTCGGCGTTGGCGATAACAACGGGCTCGCCGCCCTCGATGACAGCCACGCAGCTGTTTGTAGTACCCAGGTCAATACCAATGATCTTGCTCATAACTCGTTCTCTCCTTTTTATGCAAACCGCGTATTCGAATGTTGTTTCGTTTTTGGGTTGTTCTCTTGTTTATGATAAAAGGCCGCGCGGCCTTTTATGCCGTTTATTCGGCCACCACAACGGTGGCGTGGCGGATCACCCGGTCGCCCAGGCGATAGCCTTTCTGGTACACCTGCACCACGGTGCCGCTCTCGACCCCCTCCTCGGCGGGCACCTGCTGCACCGCCGCGTGCAGGTTGGGATCAAAGGGCTGACCCTGGGCGGGGATCTCCTCCACCTTGAGGGTATTCAGGGCGGCGGCGGCCTTATCCAGGGTCATCACCACGCCCTTTTTGTAGTTCTCATCGGTGGTGGGGGCATTCGCCGCCATCTCCAGGGTATCCAGGATACCCAGGATCTGATTCACCGCGAAGCCCACGCCATTGTTGAAGGAAGCGTCCTGCTCCCGGGCGCTGCGCTTGCGGAAGTTGTCGTACTCGGCGGCGGTGCGCAGCAGCTGGTCCTTCAGTTCGGCGGCCTTCTTTTCGGCCGCGTCCAGTTTGGCCTGCAGCGCCGCGTCCTGGCCGGCGTTCTTTTTCTTGTGTTTGGTTTCCGGCGCCGGTTCCGCGTTGGCCGCTTCCCCGGCGGCTTGCGCCTCGGGGGCGGCTTGGGTCTCCGTTTCGGGGACCTGCGGCTGCGGGGCGTCGGTGCGGTTTTCCTGTTCGCTCATGTTGCGTCCTCCTGTAGATTACCGGCCATGCTCTGGCCAAGTTTCAAGGCAAAATAGTCCAGACCGGGCATCAGCTTCTGGAAGGGCATCCGGGCCGGGCCCACAATGGCCAGCCCGCCCATCAACCCGCCGCCGGCCAGATACCGTTTGCGGATCACCGACAGCCCCGGGATCGGATCCTCCAGATCCTCGCCCAGCAGCACGTCGCCCCGCTGCCCGGTGCTGGTGCACAGGCGGCAGCCGGTCTCCTCGTTGCCGAAGAGTTCCAGCACCCGGGCCAGATCGCCGCTCAGTTCCGGCCATTCCAGCAGATGGGCGATGCCCTCCACATGGACCCGGGGCTTGGCGGCCTCCTCCAGCAGGTCGGCCGCCGCCCGCACGACCCCCCACAATTCCTTGCGGCGGGGGCCCAGGCTCGCGGCCAGATCGGCCAGCAGCGCCTCGGTCAGATCGGGCGGCGACACAAAGGTCAGATGGTGGTTCAGCAGCCCGGCCAGCTGCACCGCGTCGGCGCGGCTCAGGCCGCCTTCCACCCGGGCCACCCGGGTGCGCACGCCGCCCGCGCCGGTAACTGCCAGCACAGCCGCCGAATACCGGCCCACCTGCACCACCTCAAAATGGGCGATGCACAGGTCCGGCGCGGCGGGGGTGGTGGCCACCACCGTGTACCCGGCCCAGTCGCTCAGCGCCCGGGCCGCGCTCTGGGTGAGTTTGTCGGGCTCGTAATCCATCCCGGCAAACAGTTGATCGATCTTGCGCCGCTCGGCAGCGGGCAGGGCGGCGGGAGCGTCCATGTGGTCCAGATAATACCGGTAGCCCTTGGCGCTGGGCACCCGCCCGGCGCTGGTGTGGGGCTGCTCCAGCAAGCCCAGCTTGGTGAGCGCCGCCATCTCGTTGCGCAAGGTGGCGCTGGATACGGCGGAATCAAAATACCGGCACAGCAGCCCGCTGCCCACCGGCTCGCCGTCGATCCCGTAGAGGGTAACGACTGCCTGCAGCACCCGGCGCTTTCGGTCGTCCATCGCCATATCCGCCACCTCGATTCGTTTTGGTTTAGCACTCTTTGTTCTCGAGTGCTAATCTTATTCTACTCCAAAAGATGCGGCTGTCAAGACCTGTTCGCAAAATTTTTTCAACTTTAACAGTTTAGACACAAACCGGGGCGTCGGGCGGCTTTTTGGGGGGATGTCCGGCATCCGAAACGCCGGGCGCAGGCGCCCTCCGCTCCGGGCGGCGGGCACGGTCTGCCAAAAAGCCCCCGTGGCCGCAAAGAGGCACGGGGGCAAGGTTCAGGGCTGCAAAAAGGGCAGGATGGCCGCGTAGGCCGCCACCAGCCGGTCAAAGGGCACGGCGCAGTTGGCGGCGCTGGGGCTGGGCAGCCGGCGGGCGGCCAGCCCGGTGCGGGGAAACTGGAATTTCTGATAGAACCGATGGGCGGCGGCGCCGGTGGCAAAGACCGCCCGGATGGGCGCGCCGGCCAGGATCGGGGCCAGATCGTTGGGTACCGGGTCCTGGATCGAGGCGTCGGACGCGCCGGTGATGGTGCAGGCGGCCAGGGTATCCCAGAGGGCAATGCGGTGGGCCAGGGCGAAGGCGCGGCGCGCCTCGGGGCCCTGGGGCACCGGCTGGCCGAACAAGGCGGCCAGCACCGGCCAGAACCGGTTCTGGGGATGCATATAGTAGAATCCGGCCTTGCGGGAGGCGGGCGACGGCAGGGTGCCCAGAATGAGCACCCGGCTGTTCTCGTCCCAGACCGGGGCCAGCGGATGGGCGACCGGGCCGGCGGCCGCGGCGTGGCGGTGGGGCATGGGGATGGCTCCTTTCCGCGCGGAAGGTCTCCGCGCACTGCCAGCATAGCACACCCCCGCCGCCAAGGCAAGGTTATTCCTCCAGCTGCCGGGCCAGAAAGGCCGCGGACACCGACACCACCCGATCGGTCTCGGCGGAGGGGCGGGCGGCCTTGTCGTCGCTGAGCACCGCCACCGCGCCGGCCACATCGCCGCCGCTCAGAATGGGGGCCATGGCCAGCAGATGCCGGTCCGCCCCCGGGCAGGGGAACAGGCAGTCCTCGGCCCGGCCGCTGTGCCGGTACAGGGTGCGCTGTTCCATCAGCCGTTCCAGCGGCTGGGACACCGGCTTGTCCTGGTACTCCCGGCGGCCGGGTCCGGCGGCCGCCAGCACCCGTTCCCGGTCGCAGACCAGGGCGGTGGCCCCCAGATTTTTCGCCAGCACCTCGGCGTACAGCCCGGCGCTGTCGTTCAGCTCGCCCAGCGGCGAATACTTTTTGAAGATGACCTGCCCCTCGGTGCCCACATAGATCTCCAGCGGGTCGCCCTGGCGGATATGCTGGGTGCGGCGGATCTCTTTCGGGATCACCACCCGCCCCAGATCGTCGATACGGCGCACAATGCCGGTTGCTTTCATAGCCAAACGCCTCCGTCTGCGTCCCTGCCCGCCTGGCGGGCCGGGTCCGCGGTGTGTTTTGGATTTAGTATCCACTCCCCCGCCCCGGTTTATGCACCGGTTCGTTTCGCTTTAAGGCGCAAATAAATATCCCCCGGCCAAGCCGGGGGTTTTTCACATGCGGGCGTAGCCCTAGAATACTAGCGTGCGCGTCACGT
>CALXIA010000010.1 GCA_944388245.1 uncultured Gemmiger sp.
GTAGTTCACCACCGCCATGATCTGCTCCGGCGGCTCGCCCTGGGCCAGCCGGTCGGCGCAGTTGCCCCGGGTCTGCAGATCGTCGATCTCCTCCAGGCTGGTGAACTTCCGGTTCACAAGCCCCAGCTCCTCCCCCTGGAAGATATAGGGGGTGCCCTGCATCAGGAACAGGCAGGTGGCCAGCATCTTGGCCGAGCGCACCCGCTTCTCCTCGCTGCCGGTATCCCCAAAGCGGGAGACGCTGCGGGGCTGGTCGTGGTTTTCCCAGAACAGGGCGTTCCAGGCCCGGCCGTCCAACCGGGTCTGCCAGCGGGTCATCACCGCTTTGATGTCCGCCAGTTTCCAGCACCGGTGGGCGCTCCACTTGTCCCGCTCACCGCCGTCCACATCCATCAGGTCAAACTGGAACGCCATCTTCAGCTCGCCCGCGTCAAAGCCGGCGTACTGGCAGGCCAGTTCCGGGGTGTTGCCGGCGTTCTCGCCCACTGTCAGGCAATCGTAGCGGCTCAGGACCCGGCGATTCATCTCCCGCAAAAACTCGTGTACCCGCGGGCCGTTGGCGCACTGGGGCGTCGGGTCTCCGTACAGGCCGTCCGGCCGCAGAGGGCCGTCGGCGTAACCGGCTTTGGAGATCAGGCTGATCACATCCATGCGGAACCCGTCGATCCCTTTTTGGAACCAGAAGTCCATCATCTCGAACACCGCGTCCCGCACGGCCGGGTTCTCCCAGTTCAAATCCGGCTGTTCGGGGGCGAACAGATGCAGATAATACTGGCCGGTGGCCGCATCCAGGGTCCAGGCCGGGCCGCCGAAATTGCCGCCCCAGTTGTTGGGCGGGCCATCGCCGGCCCCGTCCCGCCAGATGTACCAGTCCCGTTTGGGGCTGGTTTTGCTCTGCCGGCTCTCGATGAACCAGGGGTGCTGGTCGGACGTGTGGTTCACCACCAGGTCCATCACCAGACGCATCCCCCGGCGATGCAGATCCGCCAGCAGGGCTTCAAAGTCCGCCATGGTGCCGAACTGCGGGTCGATGTCCCGGTAATCGCTGATGTCATAGCCGTTGTCCACCCCGGGAGAGCGGTAGATCGGGTTGAGCCAGATGGCGTCCACCCCCAGGCGCTGCACATAGTCCAGCTTCTGCCGGATGCCCTGCAGATCGCCCACCCCGTCCCCGTTGGAATCGCAGAAGCTGCGGGGGTAGATCTGGTAGACCGCCGCCTCTTTCCACCAGGCGCGGACCGGCTGTTCCGCTTTCATGGTTCGTTTCCTCCCTTCAGTCCAGCAGCGCCGCCGGCAGCGCGGTCACGTCCGGCAGAGCGTAGGCGGGCGCAAAGGGCCAGTCGGCGCCGCCCACACCGGCGCAGTCCATGCCCGCCGCTCGGGCAGCCTCCAGGCCGGCGGGCGCGTCCTCCACCACCAGGCACGCCTGCGCCGGCAGGCCCAGCATCCCGGCCGCTTTGAGAAAGACCTCCGGATCGGGTTTGGAGCGGGTGATCTGGGTGCCGTCGCAGATGGCGTCGAAATAGGACACGGCCTCCAGCCGCTCCAGGATAAAGCGGGCGTTCTTGCTGGAGGAGCCCACCGCCAGCTTCAGCGAGGCCTCCCGCAGCCGGGTTAGGGCCGCGCGCACCCCGTCGGTCATGTCGGCGGGGGTCATCTGCCTCAGCAGCTGGCGATAGCGGGCGTTCTTTTCCTCCGCCATCCGCTCCTTTTCCGCCTGGGTAAAGGTGAGCGGGCTGCCCTCCAGAATGATCTCCAGGCTCTCCATGCGGCTGACCCCCCGCAGGCGCTGGTTCACCGTCTCATCGAAGGGCGCCTGCGCCTCCCGGGCCGTCTGCTGCCAGGCCTGATAATGGAATCGGTCGGTGGAGCAGAGCACCCCGTCCAGGTCAAAGATAATGCCTTTGTATTTCATGCGTTTTCCTCCGCGGATTCCGGGGTGACCGGTCTCCCGTCCACCAGAACGGTGATGGCATTGCCGCTCAGCCGTTTGAGTTGTATGCCAGTTTCATGGTCCAGCCGCACCGCCAGCCGCGTGCCACGCCACGCAACGGCAAATTCCAGGCTCTTCCAGCTGGCCGGCAGATGGTTTTCCAGCACAAGCTGGCCGCCCTCCCAGCGCAGGCCGGCAAAGCCGCAAACCGCGCACTGCCAGCTATTGCCCATCGAAGCGCTGTGGATGCCCTCGTCCGACGAGGTGGGATTCGGCCCCAGATCGATGGCGATGGCGTGGCGGTACAGCTCCAGCGCCATGTCGTCCAGCCCCATCCAGGCCGCCAGCACGCAGTGCTGGCCATGGCTCAAGGAGGAGTCGTGCAGGGTGCGGGATTCGTAGAACAAAAAGTTCCGGCGGCGGGTCTCCGGATCGAACAGATCGGGCATCACCCGCAGCAGCATCACCAGGTCGGCCTGCTTGGAGACCATCAGCTGGTTCATCTGGGCGGGGCTGTAATCCTCGTAGATGGAGGATACCCCCTGCTGCGCCTTGTACCGGGTCAGATCCACCCGGGTCAGGCTCAGATACTGGTCGTTCTGCGGCACCAGGCCGTCCTCGGCGCGGGGGCCGGGCTGATACAGCTTGCCGCGCTTTTCGTCAAACTCCGCCGCCAGCGCCCGCAGGTCATGCCGCTGGCCCAGGGTCGCCCAGGCGACCGGCCAGGCCTGGGGCATTTGCCCGATCACCAGGCTGGCGACCCGCAGATTCTCCGCCGCTAGATAGTTGGTGAAGGCGTTGTTGTCCACGTGTTCCTTGTACTCGTCCGGCCCGATCACGTTGCAGATCTCGTAGCGGCCAGCGTCCGGTTTCCACTCCAGCCGGCTTTCCCAGAACCGGGCGGTTTCCACCAGCAGTTCACAGCCGCACCGCTCCATAAAATCGTCGTCGCCGGTGGCCTGGTAGTAGAGCCAGACGCCCCAGGCCACGTCGGCGGTGATGTGGTGCTCCAGCATGCCGGTCAGGATCGGGATACTCTGGCCGGTGACCACGTCGGCCGCGCCGAACAGCGGGGTTACCTCCCCGTCGGACAGCCAGGCGCTCTCCCAGGGGAACATGGCGCCCTGCCAGTTGTTTTCCCGTGCTTTGCGGAAGGCCCCCGGCAGGCTGCGCCAGCGGTATTCCAGCAGGGTGCGGGCGGCGGCGGGGTCGGTCAGCAGGTAGTGGGGCAGCAGGAACATCTCGGTGTCCCAGAACGAGTGGCCCTTATAGCCCTCGCCGGTCATCCCCTTGGCGCCGATGCCCACCCGGGAATCGTCCCGCTTGATCATGATGTTCAGGTGATACAAAGCAAAGCGCAACCCCAGCTGGTCCATGGGGTCGGGGCTGTCCACCCGCACGTCGGTCTGGTCCCAGTACTCCGCCCAGCGGGCGGCGGATTCCGCCAGCAGCGTTTCATAGCTGCCGGTCCGCGCCTTGCGCAGAATCTCCAGCCCCGCGGCGGTGACCAGTTCCCCGTCCTTCGCCCCGTCCAGCTGGCCAAACTCCGCGAACATCCGGTCGCGTCCGGTGGAATAGCAGGCGATTTTGTCCATCCGCAGCGTCCGGCCGGCCTCCAGCCGGAAGCACACCCGCTGCACAAAGCGGCGGCGCTCCATCACCGGCAGGCTGTGGTCCGGCTGCTGGGAAAAGCGGTGGACGCAGTGCACCGTGACCGGAATGTCCGACTGGTTGGTGCGGGTGGCCAGCTGCAAAATCTCCCCGTCCACCAGCCGCTTTTCCCCTTCGGTGCAGTGCTGCGAGCCGGTGTTGGTCACGCGGCCGCAGATGCCGCTCTCCAGCCGGATCTCCACCGGCCCGTCCAGGCTGGTGATCTCGGTGCAGAAGGCGGCCAGATGTTCCTGCGCCAGCGAGACAAACCGGCGAAAGCGCAGGTTCAGTCGCGCGCCCGCCGGGCTGGTCCAGCAGAGGGTGCGCTCCACCTCGCCGGTGCGCAGATCCAGCTGCCGGCGATAGTGTTCCAGCCGGCCGGTCTCCATCGAGAACCGCTCTCCGTTTACAAAAAGCCGCAGTTCGGTCACGTCGGGCAGATTGGGCAGTTCGGTCACCTCGTCCGGCAGCGCTTTGTTGAAGGTGCCGGTGATAAAGGCCCCGCGGCGCTGGCCTACGTAGTCTTCCTCCAGCGCGTCGCGCAGGTTGATGTATCCGTTTCCCTGCGCGAAGATGGATTCGCATTTGGCGATATGGAGGGCGTCAAACGCGTCCTCCACCACGACCCAGCCCAGCGGCTGTGCGTCATAGTTCATTGTTTCTTCCTCCTCGATGTTTGGAAAAAGGGGGATGGGCGGGGGCGATCATCCCTTTATGCCGGTGGCCGCCACACTGGCCTGCACCTGCTCCTGGGCGAACACATACAGCAGGATGCCCGGCAGGATGACGATGGTGAGCGCGGCGAACAGGTTGGTATAGTTGTAGGAAAATTCGCTGGTGAAGAAGGAGAGGGCGATGGGCAGCGTGCGCTGGGAATCCGAATGGGTCAGCAGGGAGGCGAAATAGTATTCGTTCCAGTTGCCCAGGAACATCAGGATGCCCGCCGTGGACAGCGCGCTCTTCGCCAGCGGCAGATTGATCAGCAAAAAGGTGCGCATAAAGCCCGCGCCGTCGATGATGGCGGCTTCATCCAGGCTTTTGGGGATCGCCATGAAGCCCGCTTTCAGCACGAAGATGGACATGGCCATACCGGCGGACAGATACACCAGGGTGACGCCCCAGATGCTGTCGAACAGGCCCAGATCGCTGATCAGCGAGAAGATGGGCTGGGATTTACTGTGACCGGGCACCAGCAGGGTGATGGTGAACAGCACGAACAGCAGCCGGCGGCCCGGGAAGTTGAACTTTGCGATGACATACGCCCCCATGGCGTAAAAGAACAGGGACACCAGGGTGGAGATCCCCGCCGCCAGCAGCGAGTTCAGAAAATAGATCGGGAAACTGTAGTTCTGGAACAGGTGGATGAACGCGTCCAGGGAGAAGGAGGTGGGCAGCGCCAGGGGCGAGGTGAGGATCTCGCCGTTGGTCTTGAACGAGGACATGATCACCCACAGGATGGGAAAGACCGACAGCACGATTACCACCAGTTCGACGAAATACATCAGCGCCTGCGAGGCGCCCTTTTTCACAAGTTTCATGCGCGTCACCTCAATAGTCGGTCTCGTCCATGCGGAAGAGACGGTTGACTACCCACAGGATCACCAGCCCGATCAGGAACATCAGCACGCCCACCGCGTTGGCGTATCCGTAGCGGTAGTCGGTGATGGCGTTCACCAGCAGGATCGGCAGGCTCACGGTCTGGTAGTCCGGGCCGCCGGCGGTGGTCAGCGCGATCTGCTCGTACATGGCGATCCGGGAGGTCAGCGAACAGATGATGCTGGTGCCGATGGCCGAGCGGCACAGCGGCAGGTGCACGTAGCGGATCAGCTGCCAGCCGGTGGCGCCGTCGATGTGGGCGGCCTCGGTCAGCTCCTGCGGGATGTTGAGCAGGTCCCCCAGCACGATCAGGGTCACGATCACGGCGTAGAACAGCCAGGTAAAGGTGACCGACCAGAACGCCCAGGGCGACACATAGAACCAGTCCACGCTGAAATCCGGGTTGAAGATCCGGATCAGGCTGTTCAGGATCCCGATATCGTCGTTGAAGATAAACCGGTAGATCATGGCCCAGGCGGCGGCGCTGATCACGTTGGGGATCATGTAGACCGCCCGGGTCAGCTTCCAGCCGCGGGGGCGATGGAACAGCACGAAGGCCACCAGGGTGCCGAATCCCACATGCAGTGTCATGGCGATGACGCACCACCAGAACAGGTTTTTCAGGCTGGTCAGGAAGGAATGGCTGGTAAACAGGTTGATGTAGTTGCGGATGCCGTTGAAGCTGGGGGCGTTAAAGCCGTCCCACTGGGTGAAGGATGTGGCGAACACCTCCACGATGGGCACCACATAGAACATGGCGAAGATCAGGACGGTGGGCAGCAAAAACAGATAGATCCACTTGTAGTTGGCCCGCTGCAGCCGGCTGGACCTGTACCGGGCCGACCGTTTTCCTTTTGCTTCCAAAGCGCGGGTCCCTCCTTTCACAAAACAGAAGCGGCGCGCCGCCCGGCCGATGCCGGAATACGGCGCGCCGCGCAAAACTTACATGTGTACAGCCGCGGGTTTATTCAGCGGTGGCCTCGGTGGCAGCCTGCGTCATGCGCTGGGCAAAGTCCTCCGGGGTGAAGGTGCCGTCCGCCAGGCTGGGCAGCAGCATGCCGAAGTCCGAGTTGGCGACGGAGGAGGGGATCACGTCCAGGATGCAGGGCACAAAGACCGCGTCCGCCGTGGTGTCAGCGGCCAGATCGGCCAGCACCTGGGTCTTGCTCTGCTCTTCCTTGAAGCCGTCGGAATAGGTCAGGCCGGGGGCGTCGCCGCCTTCCGCCAGCAGGTAGGCCTCGATCTCCTCGGGGCTGTTGATGAACTCCAGGAAAGCCAGGGCCAGTTCGATCTCCTCGGGAGAGGCGCTGGCGCTGATGAACCATTCGCCGTAGGTGGCGGTGTTCGCGATGCCCACCTGGCCCGGGAACAGCGCGGCGCGAACGTCGGCGCCGTCAAAGCCGTTGCTCCAGTTGGCGGAGTTGGTGGAGGCGAAGTCGGCCGACATCCAGGGGCCGTTGGAGATCAGGGCCGCCTGGTTGCTCATGAAGGAGTTGGCGGCGTCCGCGTAGGTGGCGCCGATGGAGTTGGGGGCCGCGTTGTTCTGCAGCAGCTGCTGCAGGGTGCCGATGGCGTTGAGGAAAGCGGGCTCGCTGAAGTCCACGATGCGGTTCTCCACGCCGGACTGCAGCCACTCGATGCCGCCTTCCTCGTTCGCGATGGCGGCGGTCAGGAACAGGGCGGCGACCCAGCCGTTCTCCGCGGTGGAGAAGGCGATCTTCTGGTCGCCCATGGCGGTGATGAACTCATCCATGGTCATGGCGCTCAGGTCCTCCTGGGTATCCCACAGCGCCGAGTTCCAGAAAAACCCGGTGGGGCGAACGGTGGCCAGCGGCATGCTGTAGACCGCGCCGCTCTCGTCGGTGCAGAAGGCCAGGCCGTCCGGCATCAGGCGGGCTTTCAGATCGGGGTGCTCGTCCAGCCAGCCGCTCAGGTCATAGGCCAGGCCGTTGGGGTAGACCACGTTGGACAACCAGTCCACGTCGCCGGATTGCACCAGCACCGGCAGCTCGCCCTGCTGGGCCAGCATCTTCATCTGGTCCAGGAAGGTGTCCTGGGGCACGCTCTCCAGGGTGATGTGGTACTGGCCCTCATAGGCGGCGTTGAACCGCTCGACCTGCGGCTCAAAGAACACAGCGCCCACATTCTCGCCGGTCTTGTAGGACGGAATGGTGACCTCCACCACGCCGGCGCTGCTGCCGGACGCGGCAGCCGAACCGGGGGTGCTGGCGCTGCTGGGGGCGGAATTGCAGCCCGCGAGGGTCGCTGCCAGAAGGGCGCCGGCCATGACCCCGGCAAACAAACGAGTCTTCTTCATGTTGTCCTCCTTTTTTGTCACTTGCCTCTATCAAAACGACGGATGCCGTTTCGTGCGAAAAAAATTGTTGCCGACCGGGCGGTTCCGGGCCGTTTCAATCGGTTTCAAAAACGTTTTCGGGCTTGGCGTAAAAAATTTTCTTGGAACTGCGCCGGTACCGGGAGGAAACCCGTACCGCGCTGCGTCCGAAGAAATCAAAAACGTTTTTGGAACCGGCAAAAGAAAAGGCCGTTTCCGCCCGCCGCTTACCAGGCGGGCGGAGCCACGCTGTCCTTTATCGAAAGGGTATGCGGCAGAACCAGCCGCTGGGTCTGCCGTTTGCCGTCCAGCATATCCATCAGGAGATGGGCCGCCTCGTACCCCTTCATTCGGATGTTCTGGTCGATGGTGGTGATGCGCGGATCGGTGAACTCGGTCACATCCAGCCCGTCGTATCCCACTACGGAATAATCGCGGGGCACCTTGTACCCCAGGCTTTTGATGGCCTCGATCGCGCCGATGGCCAGCATATCGCTCATGCACAGGAAGGCGGTGACCCCCTTGGGGTCATGGGTCTGCAGATAACTGCGCACCCCTTCGTAGGCCTCTTCCCGCAGGAAATTGGTGTAGATGATCTGGTCGTGGGTCAGCGGAAGCCCGTTGCGCTGCATCGCCTGATGCGCGCCCGCCAGCCGCTCCATGCTCACCATGGCCTCCTTGCGGCCGTGTACCAGCACGATGCGCCGGTGCCCCTGATCGATCAGGTACTGGGTCAGTTCGTCAAAGGCGGCGATGTGGTCCAGGGTGACGTTGCTCACATTCGGCCCCTTTACCTGGGTATCGATGGTGACGCAGGGCGGGCTGCCCGCCGGGAATCCCTCGCAATAGGGATCGGTGGTTTTCAGCCCCAGCAGCACCGCGCCGCTGAGATTGTGCTCATAACAAAGCTGCTCGTAGCTTTTCTGGTGCTGGATCTCGGAGTTGATGATGTGCATGGAGAGTTCTACCCCCCGCTCCAGCGCGAACTGGTAGCAGCCCTTCATCAGCATCGTCTCAAAGTGGTTGAACATCTTTTCTTCCAGAAAGCCGGAAACGATCAGCGCGATGCGGCGGGCGTGCTTGCTGGAAAGGCTGCGGGCCACCAGGTTCGGGTGGTACCCCAGTTCCCGTGCGGTGCGGATGATCCGCTGACGGGTGTTTTCGTTTACGTCCGCGTAGTTGTTCAGCGCCCGGGAGACCGTGCCCACCGTAACGCCGGCGGCTTTTGCCACATCCTGTATGGTCACGGACATCCCGGCACCCCCGCTCTTTTTTGAGGAAGTCACGAATCAAAAACGTTTTTGTTCGTCTGTCTTTGTTATACAGGAGCCCCAGGAAATTGTCAAGTGTCCAAAGGCAAAAACGGCAGAATGTACGCAAAGCCAAAAACGTTTTTGGAACATCTCACAGTTTTCGTGGCGGGATGCCCGTGCCCCCGGCCCGCCGGCGGCAGAAAAACGGCCGCCTTGCCCTCTTCCTGGTCTTTCCAGCAGCAGCCCGCCGGGCCGGAGTTTTCCGGCCCGGCGGGCTGCTTGTCAGGCGGTATTTTTCAGCGCAGCGGGCGGGTCGTGGCCCGCCAGACCGGCGTGGTCTGCACATAGCAGCACCGGTAGGGCAGCGTCGGGCGCTGGATGCGGTCCAGCAGGATGCCGGCCGCGATAAACCCCATCTCGCTGCTGGCGATGCGCACGGTGGACAGCTGCGGTTCGGCCACCGAGGCCTCCGGCGAATCGTCAAAGCCCACCACCATCACATCCTCGGGGATGCGTACCTGCATGCGCTTGAGCGCCTTGATCAGGTGGATGGCCAGATAGTCGTTGGCGCAGACAAAGGCGTCCGGCAGGCGGGGCATGGCCTGCAGGTGTTCCACCAGCCAGGCCGTCTCGCCGTAGGGGAAGCGGTTCGGCTCGGTGATGCACAGCTGGGCCGGAAGGGTCAGACCGCTGCGGGCCAGCGCGGTGCGAAACCCGTTGAACCGCTCATAAAAACTGTTACAATGGGTATGGTCCCCCACAAATCCCAGCGTGCGGGCCCCCAGGGCGATCAGCCGGTTGGTCACCGCAATGGAACTGGTGGTGTTTTCCATCGAGATAAAGTCGCCGGACATGGCCGAAAAGTCCGCCCGGGCATAGGTGTCGGAAAAGATCACCGGCAAACCCAGCTTGCCGATAAAGTCGGTGTAGCGCTGGTCGAACATCTCAATGCAGAGGATGCCCGCGGTGTTCTCCAGCACAAAGTTGGCGGGCAGACGGCAGTCCCGGTGCTCGTCCGGCTGGATCTCGTAGATCACCAGCGTATAGCCCGCCCGGCTCATGCGATTGGCAAAGCTGGAGATAAAGTTGGAGCCGTAATGATTCCGCCCCGGCATGCACAGGGTCAGCAGCGCGATGCTGCGGCTCTGCGGCACAGAATGCCCCACCGGTTCCGGCAGCTGCCGGTAACCCATCTGCCGCGCCTTGTCCAGCACCTGCTGGCGCGTGGCCTCCGGCACGCTGCCCCGACTGTTGAACACCTTGGACACCGTATTGCGCGACAGCCCGCAGGCATCGGCAATATCCTGCATCGTGATTTTCTTCGCGGCCATCTTCCTTCCCTCCAATGCGGCTTTTCTTTAATTATAACGCAAAAATGCAAAAGCACAATAGTGTAAACTTTTGTAAACGCAGGATTTCGCATTTGCACAATCCTACAGCGGCCCGCTTGTGAAAGCCGACAAATCCTTTGAAAACGCCATTTTTTCGATTGACAACCGGCCAAAAGCGGCGTATAGTAAACCCAGAAAGTTACAAAACGTAAATTGCATAATGTGCAAATGTAAACTTCGGAGATGAAGTCATGCATTCACAAAAATCGCTTTCTGCACAGACTCGCCGCAAAAAGTTGGTTTACATCCGAAACAACTGGCAGCTGTACATATTCTTTGCGTTGCCGGCTGTGCTGCTGACCTTCATCTTCAAATACCTGCCGATGGGCGGGCTGGCCATCGCCTTTGAAAACTACAACAACCGGCTGGGCATCTTCGGCAGCGAATGGATCTGGTTTGAAAACTTCCAGCGGTTTTTATCCTCCACCGAGTTTCCCCGCCTGATGATCAACACCCTCAAGCTCAGCGTGTATGGTCTGCTCTGGGGATTTTTCCCTCCGATCATCCTGGCGATCCTGCTGTCCCGGGTGCGGCGGGTGGGGCTGCGCAAAAAGATCCAGCTGCTGATCTACGCGCCCAACTTTATCTCGGTGATCGTTCTGGCCGGCATGGTGATCGCCTTCCTGTCCCCGGTGGGGCCGATCAACGCCGCGCTGGGGATCCAGTCCAACCTGATGACCGATCCGGCCGCCTTCCGCCCCATCTACATCATCAGCGGCATCTGGCAGGGGGCCGGCTGGGCCTCGATCATCTATACCGCCGCGCTGTCCGGGGTCAGCAGCGATCTGGTGGACGCCTGCAACATCGACGGCGCCAGCCTGCTGCAGCAGATCTGGAACGTGGACATCCCCGCTTTGAAGCCCATCATGGTGATCCAGTTCATCCTTTCCGCCGGCCAGATCATGAACATCGGCTTTGAAAAGGCGCTGGCTCTGCAGACCGACCTGAACCGGTCGGCCTCCGAGATCATCCCCACCTATGTGTATCGCCTGGGCCTTGAGATCGGGGACTATGGATACTCCACGGCGGTGGGTCTGTTCAACGCGGTGATCAACGTGGCCCTGCTGCTGGCTGTCAACGCCATCGTAAGCCGTCTGAACGACGGCGAGGGCCTGATCGACTCGGAAGTGTTCACCCACGACTACAACACCTACGTGTCCAAGGCCGCCAGCGACCGGTACGGGCTCTTCCTCGCCTGGGACAACACCAGCGCCGGCACGCCGGACAACTATGTGGCGCTGCCCCCGCTGAACAACGCCGACGGCCAGCCCGCCGTGACCCGGCAGAACGCCATGGGCTTTGAGATCGGCCACTGCGTGATCACCGGCACCAATCCCACCCCCCCTGACCGCCAAGTGGATCGCCCTGCTCTATGACCCGATCCAGTCGATCCAGGACAACTGGGGCACCTACGGCGATACCACCCAGGACAATGTGTTCGCCCAAAAGGAGGACGGCACACTGGAGCATCTGGCCATTCCCGAGGGCGTGGTGCCCTACGAACTGCGGATGAAGACCAACCTGGGCGGTCCGCTGGCGGTGCTGGACAGCTACTACGGCGTCTACACCACCATGCCCAGCGACGCCACCCTGCGTCTGGAGGGGATCGCCCAGCTGTTCGCCCCCGCCATGGAGAGCGACTACAACTACCCGCCCATCTTCTTTGACATAGACACCACCGACCGCATCACCCAGATCGAGACCGATCTGAAGCCCTACGCGGAGAGCCAGAAGGCCTCCTGGATCATGAACGGCGGCGCCGCCGAGGAGTGGGACGATTGCATCGCCCGGCTCAACGAGATGAACCTGCCGGAACTGCTGCAGCTCAAGCAGACCGGCCTGGACGCCTATTTCGCCAGCATGGGCCGCTGACAACCGGCCGCCCGCGCGGGCGGCCTATTCCGATGGAGAGATGACTATGGAACCAAGCTATACCCTGTCCCGCGCCCGCCGGTATGAAGCGCAGCACCGCACCGATCCGGCACACCGCCCGGTATTCCACGCCACGCCGCCGGTGGGCTGGTGCAACGACCCCAACGGCTGGTCGTACTTCGGCGGGCAATACCACCTGTTTTACCAGTACCACCCCTACAGCACCAGCTGGGGGCCCATGCACTGGGGCCACGCGGTGAGCACCGATCTGCTGCACTGGCAGGATCTTCCCTGCGCCCTGGCGCCCGACGCGCCCTTTGACCGGAAGGGCTGCTTTTCCGGCGGGGCGGTGGAGTGGAACGGCAAACACCTTCTTCTCTATACCGGCGTGATGCCGCAGGGCGAGGGCGAGATCCAGCAGCAGTGCCTGGCGGTGGGCGACGGGCAGAACTACACCAAGGCCGACGCCCCGGTGCTGCCCTGCGACCAGCAGCCGGACGGCTGTTCCCGCCAGGATTTCCGGGATCCCTTCCTGTTCCGGGACAAGGACGCACTGTGCCTGCTGGTGGGCGGCCGGGGCGCCGACGGAAACGGCCGGCTGCTGCTCTACCGCAATCCCCGCCCGGACGATCCCGCCGCCCCCTGGACCTTCGTGCAGGTGCTGGCGGAAAACGACGGCCGGCTGGGCGGCATGTGGGAATGTCCCGGTCTTTTCACCCTGGAGGGGCGCACGGTGCTGCTTCTCTCCCCCCAGTTCGTGCGGCAGACCCCGGACGACCGGTATCACAACGGCAACGACACCGCCGTGCTGATCGGCCGCTGGGACGGGCCCGGCACCCCGTTCCGCCGCCAGGCGGACGCACCGCTGGACTGCGGGCTGGATTTCTACGCGCCCCAGACGCTAAAGACCCCTGACGGCCGGCGGGTGCTGATCGGCTGGCTGCAGAACTGGGATCACTGCTACCCGCCGCCGGGCGCTTCCTGGTACGGCCAGATGACCCTTCCCCGGGAACTGTTCTGGCAGGGCGAGACCCTCTGCCAGCGCCCGGTGGCGGAACTGGATGCCGCCCGGCAGCTGCGGGTCGCCTACCAGGATGTGCCGGTGCACGAAGAACCGGTGATCCTGCCCCAGGTCCGGGGCCGGGTGCTGGACTGCGAACTGCGGGTGCGGCTGGACCGGGCCCGGCGGTTCGGGATGCGGTTCGCCTGCGGAAATGGCCGCTGGACCGAACTGCGGCTGGACCTGGAGGACGGCGTGCTGCGGATCGACCGCCGCCATGCGGGCGGTTTCCGGGACGGGATGGAACTGCGGGAAACGCCCCTCATCGCCCTGGACGGGGTGCTGGAGTTGCGGATGGTCCTGGACCGCTATTCCGCCGAATTCTTTCTGCAGGGCGGGCGGCAGGTGGCCAGCCTGGCCCTCTATGACACCCCGGCCGACGCCGACGGCATTGAATTTTTTGCCCGTGGGCAAGCCAGCCTGGATCTTCGGCTCTGGGACCTGGCGCTGTGAAAGGAGCTGATCGTATGAAAGACGTTGTTGCACTGGGCGAGTTGCTGATCGACTTCGCCCCCCTCGCCACCGATGCCGCCGGGTACCCCTCGCTGCAAGCCCAGCCGGGCGGCGCGCCGGGCAATTTTCTGGCCGCGCTGCAACAGTACGGCTGCTCTACCGCGCTGCTGGGCAAGGTGGGCGACGACGCGTTCGGCCATCTGTTGGTGGACACCCTGCGCCAGCGGGGGGTGGAGGTGCGGGGCATCGTCTTTGACCCGACCGTTTTCACCACCCTGTCCTTCGTCACCCTGGACCCGGCGGGCAACCGTTCCTTCAGCTTTGCCCGCAAGCCCGGGGCGGACACCTGCCTGCGGGCGTCGGAGTTGGATCTGGCGCTGCTGGACAGCTGCCGGGTGTTCCATTTCGGCTCGCTGAGCCTGACCGACGAACCAGCCCGCGCCGCCACCCAGATCGCGGTGGAACGCGCCAAAAAACGCGGCAAGCTGATCAGCTTCGATCCCAATCTGCGCCGCCCCCTCTGGCCCGGCGAGGACGCCGCCCGCCAGCAGATCGAATGGGGGCTGCGCCAGGCGGACATCGTCAAGATCAGCGACGAGGAGATCGAATTTCTGTGGGGCCTCTCGCCCCGGCAGGGGGCGCAAAAACTGCTGCGCGAGTACGGCGCGCGGCTGGTTTACGCCACGCTGGGGCCATCGGGCTGCCATTTCGCCAACCCCAACGGCTGCGGCGACGTGCCCTCCCCCGACCACATCCGGGTGGTGGACACCACCGGCGCGGGGGATATCTTCGGCGGCAGCGCCATGAGCCGGTTTCTGCGGCTGAACAAGGCTCCGGAGGCTTTGTCCGTGGAGGAAATGCGGGCCATCACCCGCTTTGCCTGCTGCGCGGCCAGCCTGTCCACCCAGACCCACGGCGGCATTGGCAGCGTCGTGCCGGAAGAGCAGGTCCAGGCCATTCTGTAAACCTTTTCTTTGTCCCGCAAAGCCCGGATGCCGGGCCTTGCGGGATATTTTGTTTTGTTTGCGATGCAAGCCGGGCAAAAGCCTTTGACTTCATCGCTTTATCCCGCTATAATGCTAGCGTGCTGTTTCGACAAATTCCAGCACAGGAAAGAGGACGGCAGATGGAACCGCTGATGGAATTTCTGGCCCGGGCTCCCCGGGTCGCTTTGCTGCCCGGGCCCACCCCGCTGCACCCGCTGGCGCGGTTCTGTGCCCGGCCCGGGGTGCAGCCGCTGATCAAGCGGGACGATATGACCGGCGTGGGGCCGGGTGGAAACAAGATCCGCAGTCTGGAATTTCTGCTGGGCCAGGCGATGGCCCAGGGCTGCGACTGCGTGCTGGCCGCCGGGCCGGAGCAGTCCAACCTGTGCACCCTGACCGCCGCCGCCTGCGCCCGGGCGGGCCTGGCCTGCGAGCTGGTACACGACAGCCCGCCGCCCGAACAGGCCCGGGGCAATCTGCTGCTCAACCGGCTGCTGGGGGTGAAGGCCCATTACCTGGGGCCGGTCTCCGGGGAGGAGCGCAACGCCTGGATGGAGCGGCTCAGCGAGGACTACCGCCGCCAGGGCCGCCGCCCCTTCGTGGTGCGCAACGGCGCCAGCACCGGCTGCGGGGCGCTGGGCTACGCGGCGGCCGCGGCGGAACTGCGGGAACAATGCCGCCAGCAGGGGCTTTCGTCCCTGACCCTGTTTGTTCCCGGCGGAAACGGCGGTGTGGCCGCCGGGCTGGTGTACGGCAACGCGCTGCTGGGAAGCCCGTTCCGGATCGTGGTGGTCAGCGTGGAGGACGAGGCCCCCGTGCTGGAAGCCCACATGGAGGCGGTGATCCGGCAGGCGGAGGCCATCACCGGTCTTTCCTGCCCCGCGCCGGTGAACCGGCTGTGCACCATCACCGACCAGTACCGGGGCGGGGGCTGGGGGATGAACACCCCCGCCAGCGCCGCGATGGTGGAGACCTTCGCCCGGCAGGAGGGGCTCTTTGTGGAGAACGTCTATACCAGCAAGGTGCTGGTGGGAATGGAGGACTGGGTCCGCGCCGGAAAGGCGGGCGGGCCGGTCTGTTTCCTGCATACCGGCGGGTTCGGCTCCCTGTTCAGCCAGTATGAGGGGTAACATAAGGAGGAGGAAACAACCACTATGGAATACGGATTTTTGAGTTTGCTGCCGCCGGTCATCGCGATCGTGGCGGCCGTCGCCTTCCGGAAGGTGGCGCTGGCGCTGCTGATCGGCATCTTTTCCGGCGAGCTGATCCTGTTCGGCTGGAACCCGTTCGTGGCGGCGGACGCCACCGTCAACGCGGTCCTGAGCGTCTGCACTGATACCGGCAACCTGAAGACCTTCCTGTTCACCGCGCTGATGGGCGCCTTCGTCATCATGGTGGAGGTGTCCGGCGGTGTGGACGGCTTCGTGAACTACCTGACTGTCCAGGGGCAGAAGGTCAAGAGCAAGCGGGCCGCCATGCTGATCGCCTACTGCATCGGCATCCTGATCTTCATCGACGGGCTGCTGAGCATCATGTTCACCGGCGTGGTGACCCGGCCGCTGATCGACAAGTACAAGGTCTCCCGGGAGAAGCTGGCCTACATCTGCGACGCCACCTCCGCCCCGGTGAACGCGATCATCCCGCTGAACTCCTGGGGCGCCATGCTGATGGGGCTGATCGCCGCCCAGATCGGCGCCGGCTTCATCACCGGCGACCCGATGACCCTGCTGGTGTCGAGCCTGCCGTTCCAGTTTTACAGCATCCTGTCGCTGCTGTTCGTGCTGTTCTACATCCTCACCGGCAAGGACTGGGGCCCGATGAAGAAGGCCGAGCAGCGGGTGCAGACCACCGGCGCGCTGTACGATGAGGGGGTCACCCCGCTGCTGAACGACCGGGACGGCATCGAGCGGCTGGTGCCCGCCGGCAAGGGCAACAAGTGGAATATGATCTGGCCCCTGCTCGTGCTGATCGGCGGCACCTTCGTCGGGCTGCTGGTCACCGGCGGCGGCAGCATCATCGACGGCGACGGCACCGTTTCCATCCTGTACTCGGTGATCATCACCCTGCTGTTCATGGGGGTGCTCTACACCCGCCAGAAGATCATGACCGGCAAACAGTTCGGGGATCTGCTGATGAAGGGCGTGAGCAACATGCTGGGCCTGGTCTGCCTGCTGGTGCTGGCCTTTGCCATCGGTGACGTGGTCGAACAGCTGGGCACCGGCCTGTTCCTGGCCGGCCTGATCGGTGACCAGATCAGCGGCGCGCTCTGCCCGGCCATCATCTTTGTGCTGGGCGCGGTGATGGCCTTTGCCACCGGCACCAGCTGGGGCACCTTCTCCATCATGATGCCCATCGCCATCCCCATGGCCGCGGCCATGAACGCCAACATGCTGCTGACCATCGGCGCCGTGATCTCCGGCGGCATCTTCGGGGACCACTGCTCCCCCATCTCGGACACCACCATCCTGTCCTCCATGTCGGTGGGCACCGACCTGTTCTCCCACGTAAAGACCCAGCTGCCCTACGCGCTGGTGGCGGCGGCCCTGTCCACCGTGCTCTACGTGGCCTTCGGGTTTGCCATGTAACAGTCTGTATCTGCCGCGCCGCGCATGCCGCTTTGGTGTGCGCGGCGCTTTTTTCTGCTCGCGTTTTTCCTGCCGGCAGGGTATAATACAAGGGAATGGACCATCCCCCTGCCGGAAAGGACGGAACTGTATGAACCTGCATCTTGCCATCTGCGACGACTGCGCCGCCGACCGGGACCTGCTGGCGGGCCTGGCCCGCCGCTGGGCCGCCGGCCGGGGCCACGGGCTGCGCCTGGAACTGTACCCCTCGGCGGAGAGTTTTCTGTTCGCCTACGCGGAGGACAAGCGGGTGCAGATTTTGCTGCTGGACATCGAGATGGGCAAAATGGACGGGGTGACCATGGCCCGCACCCTGCGCCGGGACAACGACGGGGTGCAGATCGTGTTCATCACCGGCTACTCCGACTATATTGCGGACGGCTACGAGGTGGAGGCGCTGCACTACCTGATGAAGCCGGTGGACGAGGGCAAGCTGTTCGCGGTGCTGGACCGGGCGGCACAGAAGCTGCGCCGCAACGAAGCGGTGCTGACCCTGGAACTGGGCGGGGAGATGGTGCGGCTGCCGGTGTATCAGATCCGCTGTGCCCAGGTGCAGGGCAACTATGTGACCATCCACGCCCGGGAGGACTACACCGTCAAGATGACCCTGAGCGAACTGGAGAGCCAGCTGGACGAGAACTTTTTCCGGCTGGGGCGGTCGGCGCTGGTGAATCTGGGCGGCGTGGCCCGGGTGACCCGCACGGCGGTGACCCTGGCCGACGGCAGCACCCTGCCGCTGCCCCGAGGCGCCTACGAGCGGCTCAACCGGGCCATTATTCAAAGGGGGTAAGAGGGATATGGGATGGCTTTCCCGGCGCATCGACCGGCAGCTGGCCGCCTACCAGCGGGAACTGATCGACACCCACTACCGGGAAGTGGAAAACATGTACCGGCAGATACGGGGCTGGCGGCACGACTACCGCAACCACATCCAGGTGATGAAGGCGCTGGCCGCAAACGGTGACCTGGACGGGCTGAAGGCCTATCTGGACGAGCTGGACACCGACCTGAACACGGTGGACACGGTGATCAAGACCGGCAACGCCATGGCGGACGCGATTCTGAACAGCAAAATCAGTCTGGCCCGGTCCCGGAACATCCCGGTGCAGGCGGACGCTCACATCCCGGTGCGTCTGCGGATGTCGGAACTGGACCTGTGCGTGATTCTGGGCAATCTGTTCGACAACGCCATCGAGGCCAGCCTGGCGCTGCCGGAGGGGCAGCGGATGATCCGGGTGTACATGGATATGAAAGGCACCCAGCTGTACATCAGCTTTACCAACCTGACCGCCGGCCGCAAGCAGGCCCGCATCGGGCGTCTGTTTGCCACCACCAAAGGGGAGGGCCACGGCTTCGGGCTGGTGCGCATCGACCAGATCATCGACCGCCTGGACGGGTACTTAAGCCGCAACAGCGAGGATGGAGCCTTTACCACCGAGATCCTCATCCCGCAGGTGTGATGCAGTTCGTCCCCCGCAGACCGCCATTCATCCCCGGAAACCGCCGGGGATTTTTTCTTGTGCTAGAGTAGGGGCAAGAGGTGAACGCAATGGAACAAACCAAAAAGCCGCGGTATTCCACCCGGCAGAACCTGGGCTTCATGCTGGGGCTTGCCTGGCAGGAGGCCAAAAGCATCCCCTTCTACTGCATCGGCATCGCTGTGGCCACGGCGGGCGGCACCATCGCCCAGCTGTTGCTGGCGCCGCTGGTGCTGCAAAAGGTGGAGGCGCGCGCCCCCCTGACCGCTCTGGCCGGCACCATCCTGCTGTTCAGCGCGGTGCTGTTTGTGCTGTACGGGCTGCGGTCCTATCTGTTTTTTAACGCCATGTACGGCCAGATCACCGTGCGGATGCGGCTGCTGCGGATGATCATGGACAAGATCGCCGGCACCTCCTTTGTGAACACGCTGGACTCCACCTTTCTCAAACGGCTGGAGCGGGCAGCCAACTCCTGCACAGACAATTCCCAGGCTGCTGAGGCGATCTGGACCACCCTGACCGACCTGCTGGCCAGCCTGCTGGGATTTGCCGTGTATCTGGCGCTGCTGTCCGGGCTGCATCCGGCGCTGCTGGCGGTGGTGATCGCCACCACGGCGGTGGGTTGGCTGGTGCGGCGGCGCACCGCCCGGTGGGTCTACGACCACCGGGACGAACAGGAACGCTACCTGGGCCAGGTCCACTATCTGCGCACCACCGTCACCGGCCGGCCCTTTGCCAAGGACCTGCGCATCTTCGGGCTGCGGACCTGGATGGATGAGGTGTGGGAACGGCTGATGCGTCTGTACCGGGGTTACCTGAACCGGCTGGAGCGGCACCTGCTGTGGAACGACGCAGCAGACCTGGCACTGACCTTTGCCCGGGACGGCATCGCCTACGTCTACCTGATCGCGCTGGCGCTGCGCCAGGGGCTGCCCGCTTCCCAGTTTCTTTTGTATTTTACCGCGGTGAGCGGCTTTACCCAGTGGGTGGGCGGCATTCTGGAAAAGAGCGCCGAACTGCACCGGCAGTCGCTGGAACTGTCCCAGCTGCGGGAGGTGGTGGACTGGCCGGAACCCTTCCGGCTGACCGGCGGCACGCCGGTGCCCCGCACCCCGGGGATGGCCTGCGAGATCAAGCTGGAACAGGTAAGCTACCGATATCCCGGGGCGGAAAAAGACACCCTGCACCGCATCGACCTGACCATCCATGCCGGGGAGAAGCTGGCCATCGTGGGGCTGAACGGCGCGGGCAAGACCACCCTGGTGCGGCTGGTCTGCGGCTTTCTGGACCCCACCGAGGGGCGGGTGCTCTTCAACGGGCAGGATGTACGGCAGCTGAACCGGCGGGACTACTACGCCCTGTTTTCGGCGGTGTTCCAGGACTTTTCCCTGCTGGAGGCCAGTGTGGCGGAAAACGTGGCCCAGCGCACCGAGGGCATCGACACCGATCGGGTGTGGAAGTGCCTGGACCAGGCGGGGCTGACCGAGACCGTCCGGGCGCTGCCCGGCGGGCTGGACACCAAGCTGGGGCGGCGGGTGTTCGAGGACGGGGTGGAGCTGTCCGGCGGGCAGACCCAGCGGCTGATGCTGGCCCGGGCCCTGTACAAGGACGGCCCCATCCTGGCCCTGGACGAGCCCACCGCCGCCCTGGACCCTCTGGCGGAGGACGACATCTACCGCAAGTACAACGAGATGACCGCCCATCGGACCTCGCTGTTCATCAGCCACCGGCTGGCGTCCACCCGGTTCTGTGACCGCATTCTGTTTTTGGAAAACGGCCGCATTACCGAGCAGGGCACCCATGAAGAACTGCTGGCCCGGGGCGGCGGCTACGCAAAACTGTTCCAGGTGCAGAGCCGCTATTATCAGGAAGGAGGCGAGGCAGATGGCGAGTAATACCGAAAACGCCTGCGGCTACCGGGAGGCCTGGCGGCTGAACTGGCGGATCTGGCGGATCTGCATGCGCTGGAGGCCGGGCTATTTTGTCTCCGCGGCGCTGAGCGCGGCCGGGCAGGCGCTGGCCCCCTATGTGACCATCTGGCTGTCCGCCCGGGTCATCGCGGAGCTGGCCGGTGGACGCAACCCGCAGCAGCTGGCCTTTTGGGCGGCGCTGACGGTGGGGCTGACAGCGGTGATGGCGCTGGCCAACGGGCTGCTGAAACGCTGGGCCCAGTATGAGGAAAACGCGCTGACCGTGCAGAAACACAAGCTGCTGATGGACAAGATGGCCGCGCTGGACTATGCCGACAGCGACCGGCAGGAGGTGCAGGACCTGTACAGCCAGATCAAGCAGAACGACAACTGGAGCGGCTATGGCATCCACCGCGCGGTGCAGTGTTATATCGAGCTCTGCCAGGCGGCGGTGCAGGTGCTGGCCGGGGTAGGCTTCACCCTGACCCTCTTCTTCACCAACGTACCGGCGCACAGCCCGCTGGCCGTGCTGAACAGCCCGCTGTGTATGGCGGGGGTGCTGGCCGCCATGGTGGCCACCGTTCTGGCCTCCGGCGCCTTTGGCAGCCGGGCCGACCTGCTGCTGAGCCAGCAGGCCGCCACCATGCGGGAAGGCAACCGGTATTTCAGCTTCTTTGGCTTCATGGCGATTGAGCTGCCCCGCGCCGCCGATCTGCGCATCTACCGCCAGCAGGAAAATGTATGCAGCCGCTATATGAAGGATCACGGCTTCACCCCCCGCTCCCCCATCGCCCGGCTGTCCCGGGGCCGGATGGGGCTGCTGCAGGGGCTGTCCCAGGCGCTTTCGGCGCTGCTCACCGGGGTGGTGTATCTGTATGTCTGCCTGAAAGCCTGGGCCGGAGCCTTCGATGTGGGGGCGGTGACCCAGTATGTGGGAGCCGCCACCCAGCTGTTCGGCGGCATTTCACTGGCGCTGCAGACGCTGAGCTACATCCGGGCCAACGGGGTGTTCCTGCGGCTGACCTTTGCGCTGCTGGACCTGCCCAACCCCATGTACCAGGGCAGCCTGACCACCGAAAAGCGGGCCGACCGGCAGTATCAGGTGGAGTTCCGGGATGTGTCCTTCCGGTATCCGGGCAGCGACGCCTGGGCGCTGCGGCATGTGAACCTGACCTTCCGGGTGGGCAGCCGCCTGGCGGTGGTGGGCCCCAACGGCAGCGGCAAGACCACCTTTATCAAGTTGCTCTGCCGGCTGTACGACCCCACCGAGGGGGTCATCCTGCTCAACGGCATCGACATCCGCAAGTACCGGTACGACGACTATATCGCCCTGTTCTCGGTGGTGTTCCAGGATTTCCGGCTGCCCTCTTTGCCGCTGGGCGAGAATGTGGCCGGGGCCGTGAACTACGACCGGGACAAGGCCGCCCGCTGCCTGGCGGACGCGGGGCTGACGCTGCCCTCCGACAAGCTGCCCCAGGGGCTGGATACCTGGCTGTACAAGGACATGGAGGAAGGGGTGAACCTGTCCGGCGGCGAGGCCCAGAAGGTGGCCATCGCCCGGGCGCTGTACAAGGACGCGCCTTTCCTGATTTTGGACGAGCCCACCGCCGCTTTGGACCCGATCGCGGAGGCGGAGATCTACGAAAAGTTCGACGCCATCGCCGGGGACCGCACCGCCGTCTACATCAGCCATCGGCTGTCCAGCTGCAAGTTCTGCGATACCATCGCGGTGTTTGACCAGGGCGCCATCCTGCAGTTCGGCAGCCACGCCGATCTGGTGGCGGACACAAGCGGTCTGTACCACCGGCTGTGGCAGGCCCAGGCCCAGTATTACACCCAGCCCGCCGAATGACGAAAAACCGCCCGCGCTCAGCTGAGCGCGGGCGGTTTTGTTTACTGGGAAAGGATCAGGCCAGGAAGTCCTTCAAGGGGCGGTGTTCCTTCATGGCGGCGATGGCGTCAGCCATGCCGGACACATCCCCCACCAGGTTCACGCCGCACAGCTTGCCCTCGGCAAAGTAGTAGCGGGCCAGATGGCCGCGGGCGTCGTCCCGCAGTTCCAGAGTGCGGTAGTGGGTATCCGGCCGCTTGCCCGGATCGCCCAGGGAGAACAGCTCGGTGCCCATGCCGTGGAAGGAGAGGATCGGCTGCTCGGCGGTGTAACTCACCGCGTCGCCGGTGGCCCGGGCGCCGGCCACCTTGCCCTGTGCCTGGGCTTCCGGCCACAGCGCGTAGTTGACCCCGTTCAGCTGGGCGCAGTCGCCGCAGGCGAACACGCCGGGCAGGTTGGTCTCCATGCCCTCGTTCACCACGATGGCCCGGTCCACCGTCACGCCGGCGGCCTTGGCCACCGCGGTGTTGGCCCGCACGCCGCAGGACACCACCACCAGCTGGGCGGGGATCACTTCCCCGCTGCCCAGCCGCACGCCGGTGACCTGGCTGTCGCCCTCCAGGGCGGTGATCTGCACGCCCAGTTCCACCCGCACGCCGGCCTCGGCGCACTTGTCCAGCAGCAGCTTGGCGGCAGCGTCGTCCAGCTGGCGGCCCATCAGGGTGGGGGCCAGCTCCAGCACGGTGACCTGGCAGCCGTTGCGGCGCAGTTCCGAGGCCGCTTCCAGCCCCAGCACGCCGCCGCCGATGACCACCGCCTGCTCCAGCGGGGCCATGGCCCGGATCTTCTCCACGTCGGCCAGCCGGCGGATGGCCACCACGCCCTGGCGGTCATGGCCGGGGATGGGCGGAATGAAGCACTCGCTGCCCAGCGCGAAGATCAGCTTGGTATAGGCCACTGTCTCCCCGCCGTCCAGCACCACGGTGCGGTTTTCCGTGTCCACACGCTCCACCTGGCGGTGCAGCATCTGCACGATGCCCTGGCTCTCGTACCAGCCCTGGGGATGCAGGGCCATCAGGTCGGCGTCCAGCCCGGAGAACAGCGCCTTGGTGAGCATCGGCCGCTGGTAGGCCGGGCCCTCGTTGGAGATCAGCAGGATGGTGCCGGTCTTGTCCCGTTCCCGGATGGCCTCCGCGGCGCTGACCCCCGCGCAGCCGTTGCCCAGGATCACATAGGTGTTGCGGGTGTCGTGGTGGTAGGAGACCGCTTCCACCTCCACCTCCACGAACTTGTCCTGGCCCACGCCGCACACCGGGCAGGTGTCCAGCGAGGCGTCGAAGATCTCGCCGCAGACCAGGCACTTGACCAGCTTGCGGGGTCCGGGGGCGGCGGTGGGGTTGTCAATCTTTTCCACCGGCTCATAGTAGTTCTTGCCCACGCCGCAGACCGGGCACTGGGGCGCGTCCGCCCGGAAGATCGCGCCGCAGACGGTGCAGCGCACCTCCGGGGCCTGCGCCGGGGCGGGCGCGGCTTCGGTGGCGGGCACAAAATGGCTGGCGTCCATCTTGCAGACCGGGCAGATCTCCTCGCCCTCGTCGAACACCGCGCCGCAGACGGTGCAGCGCACCTTGGCCTTGGGGGCCCGCTGCACCGGCCGCAGATCGGCCAGCAGCGCCTCGCCAAAGGCCTTGCCGTACTCCCGCGCTTCGCCCAGCTGGTCCTCGTTCGGCTTGAACCGCACCCGCAGCGGGTCCACCAGGCGCAGCTTCAGCTGGCCCAGCCGTTCCATGATGTGGGGCACGCCCTCACCGCTCCAGCCGTAGCTGCCGAAGGCGCTGGCCAGCTTGCCCCCGTGGGTGCCGGCGAACATGCCGGTGGTCAGGTCCCAGATGGGCTTGAGGGCCTCGCCCACGATGGTGGGGGTGCCCAGCAAGAAGCCGTCCGCGTAGAGCAGCTCCTCGGCCACCTTGGCCGCGTCGGCGGTGACCATGTCGTAGCAGCGCACGTCGATGCCGCCCACGCCGCGGATGCCCTCCGCGATGGCCTCGGCCAGCTGGCCGGTGTAGCCGTAGGCGCTCACATAGGCCAGGATCGCGGTGGGCCGGGGATTGGGATTGATCACGGTGGACCAGCCCTCGTAGGTGTCCAGCATCCAGTCGATGTCGCAGTCCAGCACCGGGCCGTGGCCGGGGCAGATCATGTCCAGCTGCAGGGTGCGCACCCGGCGCAGCGCGTCCAGCATAAAGTCCTTGAAGGGCCCGATGATACAGTCAAAGTAGTATTTGGTGGCCCGCAGATAGCCCTCCCGGTCGGTGACCTTGCTGGCCAGGATGTCGTCGCAGGCGTAGTGGGAACCGAAGGAGTCGCAGGTCACCAGCACCTTGTCCTCCCGGATATAGGTGTACATGGTGTCGGGCCAGTGCAGGTTGGGCACCACCATGAACTCCAGGGTCTTGTCGTCCAGGGTCAGGGTCTGGCCGTCCCGCACGGCGATGGAGTAGAAGTCCCGGTTGACGATCTCCTTGAGGAAGCTGATCGCGCAGCCGGTGGCCACGATCTTGATGCGGGGGTTCAGCTCCAGCAGCTTTTCCACGCTGCCGCTGTGGTCCGGCTCGGTATGGCTGACCACCAGATAATCCACCTGCTCGATCGGGGTGATGGCCCGCACCTTCTCCAGCCAGCTGTCCAGGCATTTGACCTTGGCGGTCTCGAACAGCACGGTGTGATTCGCGGTCTTGAGCACATAGGAATTGTAGGTGGTGCCGAACTCGGTGTACATGATGATGTCAAAGACCCGCAGGTCGTGATCCAGCGCACCGGTGAAGTAAAAGCCGGGTTTGAGCTGCAAAAGTTCCATGATCGTTTCTCCTTTTTGTCAACAGCTTCGAGCGGGGGCGCAGCCTGGCAGGACCGGCCGGCCGCGGGAGGTCTCTCCAGGTCGAGTATACAACAGAATCGGCAGGGCCGTCAACGGATATTCCCCCCTTTTGCGGCGGCGCTTTTTGCCGGTTTTCGGCGGACCGCCAACCCCGGTCCGGACCGCTTTCGGCCTACCATTATACGGCCCCCCTCGGGCGCTGTCTGTTGCGAGGGCAACCCGCGGGAGGAAACCGCCGCCCGCAAAAGCCCGATGACACGGGCCGCGGACTGTGCTATACTGGAATCGTATGGTTCACCGCGCCTTGCGGCCGGCTGCATAGAATTCAATGAAAAAGGAGATACCAATATGGTACAATCCATTCCCGCTCGGGACCAGCTGGACCCGAAGCACACCTGGAATCTGACCGATCTTTTCCCCAGCGACGAGGCCTGGCAGGCCGAGTTCACCCGGCTTCGGGAATCGCTCAAACAGCTGGCGGGGTATAAGGGCCGGCTGGGCGAGAGCGCCCGCACCCTGCTGGAGTTTCTTCGGATGCAGGACCAGCTGGACGTGGACGGCGACCGGCTGCTGTCCTACGCCTTCCGCAAGACCGACCAGGACACCCGGGAGGCCGTCTATCAGGAGATGAGCGCCCAGGCCCGCAACTTTGTGGTGGAATGGGAGCAGGCGCTGGCCTTCGTCACCCCGGAGGTGCTGGCCATCGAGGAGGACCGTCTGGCCGCCTTCTATCAGGACCAGCCCGATCTGGAACACTACCGGCTGCTGCTGACCCGCATCCGCCGCAAGAAGGAGCACACCCTCTCGGCCGAGGGGGAGAACCTGCTGGCCGCCGCCGGCAGCATGGGCCAGGCCCCGGGCGGCATCTTCGCGCTGCTGAACAACGCCGACATGACCTTTGCGGACGCGGCGGACAGCCAGGGCGAATCCCATCTCGTGACCCACGGCAGCTACATTCCTCTGATGGAATCCCCCGACCGCGCCCTTCGGGAGTCCGCTTTCCGTTCTCTGTACGCCGGGTACGGCAAGCTGAAGAACACCTGCTCCGCGGTGCTCAGCGCCCAGATGAAGCAGCTGCAGTTCTTTGCCGACGCCCGCCGCTATCCCTCGGCGCTGCACGCGGCCCTGGCGGGCACCGAGGTGCCGGTGGAGATCTACTACAACCTGATCGACACGGTACACGAGCATCTGCCCACCCTGCACCGGTACGTGCGGCTGCGCAAGAAGCTGCTGGGGCTGGACGAGCTGCACTACTACGATCTGTACGCCCCCATGGTGGCCGACGTGCAGATGGAGGTGCCCTTTGAGCAGGGCAAGGAGATGGCCCGCGCCGCGCTGGCCCCGCTGGGCGAGGACTATCTGCGGATGCTGAACGAGGGCTTTGCCAACCGCTGGATCGACGCGTACGAGAACCAGGGCAAGCGCTCCGGCGCCTATTCCTCCGGGGTGTACGGCGTGCATCCCTACGTGCTGCTCAACTACACCGACACCCTCAGCGACGCCTTCACCCTGGTGCATGAGATGGGCCACGCGCTGCACTCCTATCTGTCCAACACCCACCAGAGCCCCACCTACGCCAGCTACAAGATCTTTGTGGCGGAGGTGGCCTCCACCTGCAACGAGGCGCTGCTGATCCACCATCTGCTGGACGGCACCCAGGAGCCCCGCCGCCGCGCCTACCTGATCAACCACTTCCTGGAGCGGTTCCGGGCCACCCTCTACCGGCAGACCATGTTTGCCGAGTTTGAGCTGTGGTGCAGCGAACAGATCCATCAGGGCCGGGCCCTGACCGCCGAGGGGCTGTGCGCCAAATACGGCGAGCTGAACCGGCTGTACTACGGGGAGGAGATCGTGGCCGATCCCGAGATCGCGCTGGAGTGGGCCCGCATCCCCCACTTCTATTACAATTTCTATGTCTACCAGTACGCCACCGGTTTTGCCTCGGCGGTGGCGCTGTCCCGCCGCATCCTGCGGGAGGGCAAGCCGGCGGTGGACGACTACCTGCGGTTCTTGTCCGGCGGCTGCTCCGCCGACCCGGTCACCCTGCTCAAGGGCGCCGGCGTGGACCTGTCCACCCCCGCCCCCATCGTGGACGCGCTGCGGTATTTTGACAGCCTGATCGGGGAAATGGAATCGCTCATGTCCTTGTAAGGCGGACAATTTTACGATTTAAACGAGCGAAGAATCCATACTTTTTATCCGATTCTATCACCGTTTTCCCTCAAAAATTTCTTCATTTTTTATAAAAGTTTGCCCAAAACTAGAGATTTAGTTGCTTTTTCTCTGTATTCTTGCTACAATAATACAGATTTAACCGTTCGCAACGGCGCGGGACATTTGTCCTTGTCTGAGCGTCCGGTCGGATCAAATCTACTGTATTGGGACAGGAAAGGAAAGTACACATGAAAAAGACAAAACTCATGTCCTTGTTGCTGGCGGGCGTAATGGCCGCTTCCCTGGCTGCCTGCGGCAGTCAGGCGCCCGTCACCAACAACGCGGGCAGCGCCGGCTCCCAGACGGGGAGCAGCGCCTCGACAGCCGCCGAGAGCACTCGGCCGACCGAGCCGCAGGGCCAGCTGGTCATTGGCAGCACTACCCAGATGGGCAATGACTTCTATGACCCCAGCTTCTCCAACAACGCGGTCAACTACAAGATCTACGACCTGCTGCACGGCTATGGCACCGTTGTCTCTGACATCGACGGCAACTACGTATACGATCCCACCGTCGTGGCCAGCCACACCGAGACCGAGAACGAGGATGGCACCAAGACCTACACCGTGACCATCAACGACGATCTGGTTTGGAGCGACGGCACCCCCATCACCGCCAAGGACTACGTCTTCCAGCTGCTGCTGGAGAGCAGCCCCGAGATGAACGGCGTGGACGGCTATCCCAGCCAGGCCGGCTATTCTCTGGTGGGCTACGATGAGTTCTTCAGCGGCGCCACCAAGAACTTTGCCGGTGTGCACCTGGTGGACGACATGACCTACTCGGTCACCGTCCGTGCCGAGGAACTGCCTTACCACTACGACATCACCTACGCCTCCGCTATGCCCCGTCCGATGCATGTGATCGCCCCGGGCTGCGACGTGGTGGATGCTCCGGAAGGCGCCACCATCACCGGTGAGTTCACCACCGATCTGCTGCTGGAGACCATCAACAACACCACCACCGGCTACCGCTACGTGCCGAAGGTCACCTGCGGGCCCTACCTGTTCGATTCCTTCGACGTGGCCAGCGCCCAGTGCACCCTGACCGTCAACCCCACCTATGTGGGCGACTACCGCGGTGTGAAGCCGGTCATCGAGAAGCTGATCATCAAGATGGTCAAGACCGACACCATGATCAACGAGCTGAAGTCCGGTTCCGTTGACCTGCTGTTCCAGTGCAGCGGCGCCGACACCATCAACGCCGGTCTGGATCTGGTGGACGCCGGCGAGGCCCAGGACAACACCTTCTTCCGTAACGGTTACGGCAAGGTGCAGTTCGACTGCAGCCAGTTCCCCACCGACTCCGCGAATGTCCGTAAGGCCATTGCCTACTGCCTGGACCGCAACGAGTTTGCCCGTCAGTACAGCGGCGGCTACGCGGCGGTCGTGCACTCCTACTACGGCCTGGCCCAGTGGGAGTACCAGGAGTCCAAGGACTGGATCGACCAGAACCTGAACAACTACGAGCGCAACCTGGACGAGGCCAAGGCTCTGCTGGAGGCTGACGGCTGGACCCTGAACGCCGACGGCACCGAGTACTCCGGCACCGGCCTGCGTTACAAGGACGTGAACGGCGAGCTGAAGCCGCTGGTCATCGAGTGGGCCAACACCGACGGCAACCCCGTTTCCGACCTGCTGGCCACCATGCTGCCCGAGGCTATGGAAGAGGTGGGCATGCAGCTGAACGCCACCACCATGGACTTCCCCACCCTGCAGGCTGCGATCACCCATACCGGTGACAAGATCTACAATATGTACAACCTGGCCGTGGGCTTTGCGCTGGCCAGCAGCCCCTGGTACTACTACTCCACCGATCCTGTCTGGATGCAGGGCGGTTACAACAGCAACTGGATTGCTGACGAGGAGCTGGCTGCTTCCGCCGAGGCCCTGAAGACCATCCCCTTCGACGACAAGGACACCTGGCTGACCGCCTGGCAGAACTTCATCGCCGTTTGGAATGACAAGCTGCCCGACATCCCCCTGTACTCCGATGAGTACTACGACTTCTTCTCCAACAAGCTGCACGGCTGGTACTCCACCTCCGTTTGGGAGTGGTCCCGTGCCGTTCTGGATGCCTGGGTTGACGCCTAAGGTTTGATTCCAGTTTGAAAGTGTCCGGCGGGACCCCGCATTGTGGCCGGGTTCCGCCGGATTTTCCATATCACTGCATTTGCGCACGGCGCAGGCCGATTCTGCCGCCTCCGCGCAAAAGAAGCGATACCCAATACTCTTGAAAACGGAGGAACGGCGAATGGGAAAAGGCAGATACCTGCTGAAGCGATTGATCTATATCGTCTTCGTCTTTTTTATCATTTCCATCCTGATGTTCTGGATCTATAAATCCATGCCCGGCGATCCTGTCGATATCATGCTGGGCAGCAGCAAAACCACCATGAAACCCGACGCCTATCAGCTTCTCTACGAAAAGACCCGGGCGTCTCTGGGGCTGGATAAGCCTCTGCCGATCCAGTATTTTGCCTGGATGGGCAATATGCTCACCGGCCATTTCGGCTACTCCACCCAGTACAAGCAGGAGGTCGTCAACGTCATCGGCGCGCCCATGTTCAACACAGTGCTGCTGAACCTGCTGACCATGTTCGTGGTGTTCGTGATCTCCATTCCCCTGGGCATTGCCACAGCAGTGCGCAAGAACGGCGCCTTTGACAAGAGCGTTCAGGTGCTGACCATCGTGGGCTACAGTATACCCACCTTTATCATAGCTTTGCTGGCGATCTTCCTGCTGGCGGTCAAGTTCCCGATCTTCCCCATCAGCGGCGTGCGGACCGCCGGCTCCACAGCTACCGGCCTGGCAGCCATAGGGGACATGCTATGGCACATGGCATTGCCGGTGCTGGTCATGTCCATTTCGGGCATCGGCGGCATCACCCGCTATGTGCGCGCCGCCATGATCGACGTACTGCGCATGGACTACATCAAGACCGCCCGGGCCAAGGGTCTGCGGGAAAAGACGGTCATCTACGTACACGCGTTCCGCAACGCGCTGATCCCGGTGGTCACCGTTACCACCTGGTGGGTCGTGGGCCTGTTCGGCGGCTCGATCGTTATCGAGTCGGTGTTCCTGTGGCCCGGCCTCGGCAAGATGCTGATCGACGGCCTGCTGCAGCGTGACTTTGCCGTGGTTCTGACCATGCAGATGTTCTACGTGGTGCTGTCCCTGGCCGGCAATGTGATCATGGATATCGCCTACACGATGGTAGACCCCCGTGTGCGGCTGGACGGCTAAGGAGGAACGAGGATGCTGAACAACAAAAAGAGAAAGCGCTCCACAGCAGCCATAGCCGCCCAGCGCATGGCTCTGGGCGGGCTTCCCCAGCAGGAAGAGGAAGAGGTTCTGCAGAGCCCGCTTCAGATGGTGGTCGGATCCTTCGTGCGGGACAAGATCGCCATGACCGGCGTGATCCTGTTCTCCTTTATTTTCCTGTGCTGCATTTTTCTGCCCATTTTCTTCCCTATTGACCTGTATTACCAGGACGTGACCCAGGCCAACGTGGCGTCCGGATTCGGCATGCTCAGCGTGCCTTCCCAGCTGCAGGGCAACGTCCAGGATATCACGGTGGGCAGCTCCTTCTCGGTGGGGCTGGACAAGAACGGCAACGTGTATGAATGGGGCACCTTCCCCAACAACAAGCTCAAAAACATCCCCAGCACCAGCGAGACCGGCAAACTGGTCCAGGTCTCGGCCGGTCTGGACCATGTGGTCGCCGTCAATGAGGACGGCCAGATCTTCACCTGGGGCAACGACCGGATGGGCCTGGCCACCATTCCCATGGAGCTGCGCAGCGGCGGCAACAACATCAAGCAGATCCTGGCCGGCTACCAGATCTCGCTGGCGCTCACCGAAGAGGGCCGGATGTACAACTGGGGCAGCGACTATCTGCTGAGCATCACCTACCCCGAAGGGGTCCAGGGCAACATCGAAAAGTTTGCCGCCAGCACCAACATCGTCATGGTGCTGACCAAGGACGGCGAGGTGGTGCCCCTCACCAACAAGCCCTCCGCCTACACCAACATCCCGGAGGAGATCCAGGGCAATGTGGTGGACCTGGCGCTGACCGATGAGTGCGCCGCGGCGGTCACCGCCGACGGCCGGGTCTATACCTGGGGCAACAACATCAAAAAGGGCCTGAACGTGCCCGAGGACATCCAGGGCCAGGTGGTCGCGGTCTCCGGCGGCCGGTATCATTTCACCGCCGTGCTGAAGGACGGCACCATGCGCGGCTGGGGCGACAACACCCACGGCCAGGCCAGCGCCCCCTCCGGCGTGACTGTCTCCTCGGTGGAGAGCGGCTACTACGCCAACTACGCCATTACCCAGGACGGTTCTGTGACCTCCTGGGGCCTGAAGGGCTACCTGATGGGCACCGACGATCTGGGCCGCGATCTGTTCCGCCGTATGCTGGTGGGCGGCCGCATGACCATGACCGTGGGCGCCATCGCCGTTGTGATCTCCACCATTATCGGTATCGTGGTCGGCGGTATCTCCGGCTACAAGGGCGGCAAGGTGGATAACCTGCTGATGCGCCTGACCGAGATCGTTTCCTCTATTCCTTTCCTTCCTTTCTGTATTATCCTGTCCTCGATCCTGGGCAACTCGATCAGCGAGACCCAGCGTATCATTCTGATCATGTGCATCCTGGGCCTGCTTTCCTGGCCCGGCATCGCCCGTCTGGTGCGCGGCAGCGTGCTGGCCGAGCGTGAGCAGGAGTTCGTCACCGCCGCCAAGGCGCTGGGCGTGAAGGAGTTCGGCATCATCTTCCGCCACATCCTGCCCAACATCATCACGGTCATCATCGTGAACGCGACCCTCAACTTCGCCACCTGCATGCTGACCGAGTCTTCCCTGTCCTTCATCGGCTTCGGCGTTACCGAGCCCAATGCCACCTGGGGCAACATGCTCACCGGCGCGCAGAACGGCCAGGTCATCGAGAACTACTGGTGGCGGTGGGTGTTCCCGGCTTTGATGCTGGGCATCTGCACCATCAGCATCAACTGCATTGGCGACGGCCTGCGCGACGCCATCGACCCCAAATCGAAGGAGAGGTGAGAAACGTATGAGTCTGTTGGAAGTCAAGAATCTGCACACCTATTTCACCACCAAAAAGGGTATCGTCAAGGCGGTCAACGACGTGAGCTATACCCTGGAGGCCGGCAAGACCCTGGGCATCGTGGGCGAGTCCGGCTCGGGCAAGAGCGTTTCCGCCATGAGCATCATCAAGCTGCTGGACGGCAACGGCTATATCGACAGCGGCGAGATCCTGTTTGACGGGCGCAACATTCTGCAGGCCAGCCTCAAGGATCTGCACCACATCCGCGGCAACGAGATCTCGGTGATCTTCCAGGAGCCGATGACCTCCCTGAACCCGGTGTTCACGGTGGAGCGCCAGATCGGTGAGGTGCTGCAGCTGCACCAGCACATGAACAAAAAGGACGCCCGCGCCAAAGCGGTCTCGCTGCTGGCGGACGTAAAGATCCCCAACCCGGAGCGGGTGGCCAAACAGTACCCGTTCCAGCTGTCCGGCGGTATGCGCCAGCGGGTCATGATCGCCATGGCCCTGGCCTGCAAGCCCAAGCTGCTGATCGCGGACGAGCCCACCACCGCCCTGGACGTGACCATCCAGGCCCAGATCCTGAAGCTGATGAACGAGCTGAAGGCCCAGACCGGCACCTCCATCCTCTTCATCACCCACGACCTGGGGGTCATCCACGAGATGGCGGACGAGGTGGCCGTCATGTACTGCGGCCAGATCGTGGAAAAGGCCGACGCCAAGACCATCTTCCACGACGGCACCTACTCCCACCCCTACACCGAGGGCTTGATGATCTCGATCCCCCGGCTGAACACCCCCAAGGACAAGCGGCTGGAAGCCATTCCGGGCGCGGTTCCCAACCCGCTGTATCTGCCGGTGGGCTGCAAGTTCGGCCCCCGCTGCAAGTACTGCACCGAAAAGTGCAAGGCCAGCGAACCCCCGCTCCAGGAGGTGGCCCCGGGCCACTTCATCCGGTGCTTCTATCCCGAAAAGGCGGTGAGAAACAAACATGGAGAATGAGAATCGCAAAGTACTGCTGACCATTCGGGATCTGAAGCAGTATTTCCCCGTGAAAAAGACCAAGCTGCGGGAAAAGCAGCGGTATGTGCGCGCCAACGACGGCATCTCGCTGGACATCTACGCCGGCGAGACGCTGGGGCTGGTGGGCGAATCCGGCTGCGGCAAGTCCACCCTGGGACGTACCCTGCTGCAGCTCTATCCCCAGACCGAGGGCCAGGTCATCTACCACAAGGGCGATCAGGACATTGACCTGAAGAGCCTGCCCAAAGAGGAGATGCGGGTGCTGCGCAAGGACCTGCAGCTGATCTTCCAGGATCCCTATTCCTCGCTGAACCCCCGCATGACGGTGGGCCAGATCATCGGGGAGGGCCTGGTGTCCCACGGCGTGTTCAAGCGCGGCGACCCGGCCATGCGGGACTATATCTTCAAGGTCATGGAGAACTGCGGGCTGGACACCTACATGTTCGGCCGGTATCCCCATCAGTTCTCCGGCGGCCAGCGCCAGCGTATCGGCATCGCCCGCAGCCTGGCGCTGAACCCGGCCTTTGTGGTCTGCGACGAGGCGGTGTCCGCGCTGGACGTGTCCATCCAGTCCCAGATTTTGAACCTGCTGTCCGATCTGAAGGAAAAGCAGAACCTGACCTACCTGTTCATCACCCACGATCTGAGCGTGGTGAAATACATCAGCGACCGGATCGGCGTGATGTATCTGGGCAACATGGTGGAGCTGGCCTCCACCGAGGAGCTGTTCGCCAACACGCTGCACCCCTACACCGAGGCGCTGCTGTCGGCCATCCCGGTGGTGGACGAGAACGACAAGCGGGAGCGCATCCTGCTGGAGGGCGATATCCCCAGCCCGGTGAATCCCCCCTCCGGCTGCAAGTTCCACACCCGCTGCCGTTACTGCCAGCAGAAGTGCAAAGAGGTGGTCCCGGAGTGGACCGACGTGGGCAACAACCATTATGTGGCCTGCCACTTCCCGCTGCAGCACAAAGGGTGACGCGCCATGCTGTTCGGCAAAAAGATCGACCGGGTGCTCAACATCCGCAAGGCGGAGGAGCGCTTTGAAAAGGAGCGGGAGGAACTTCCGCTGGAAAAGCACGACCGTCTGGCCATGATCCTGGCCGCCCTGATCGTGTTCATTCCGGTCTTCATCGGCGTGGTGGCCATTCTGCTGCTGGTGTTGTACCTGTTTTTCTTCCGCTTTCTGTAATCCTGTTCCCGTATTTCCAGGCCCGGCTTGCCGGGCCTGGTTTTTTATGAGCAAAACGCCGGATTCATCTACCCAAATCCCGGCAAATCTGCTATACTGAAAAATTTTTTCATTTCGTGAATGGATTCCTCCCGCCCAATCGTGTTAGGGACAAAATCGCTCAAAAAGAGCAACCAAGGAGTACCCATCATGAAAAAAATTGCTATGAGTGTCGTCGCGGCTGTCCTTTTGTCTACGATAGCCGCCACCAGCGCCTTTGCCGCCGGCCGCGGCGCGGGCTTCACCGATTCCGACGGCGACGGCGTCTGCGACTACTACGGCACCGGCCGCGGCGCGGGCTGCGGGCGCGGGGGACGCTGGGCGTAAGCCGAAACGAAACGGCAGGCGGGGAGTTTCATGCGGAGTGAGCAAGCGGTAAACAGAGCGATCGAGCAGTACGCGGACACGGTGAAACGGGTCTGCGTACTGCACCTGAAAAACGACGCGGACACCGAAGACATCTTTCAGACGGTATTTTTGAAGTACGCGTTGAGCTCCACCGCGTTTGAAAACGAGGAGCACGAAAAAGCCTGGCTGATCCGTGTGACCATCAACGCCTGCAAAGACCTGCTCAAAAGCTTCTTCCGCAGCCGCATGGTCTCCCTGGAAGACGTGCGGGAGCGGGCGGCCGTACCACAGA
Organism: uncultured Gemmiger sp.; assembly: GCA_944388245.1. Taxonomy (GTDB): domain Bacteria; phylum Bacillota; class Clostridia; order Oscillospirales; family Ruminococcaceae; genus Gemmiger_A. The sequence goes on from CALXIA010000010.1 coordinate 35,424, forward strand.
CCTCCAGCGAGGTGCTGGAGACCGTGCTGCGACTGCCGGAAAAGTACCGGCAGGTCGTGTATCTTCCCTACTACGAAGGCTACACCGCGCCGGAGATCGGGCGGATCCTGGGCAAGAACGTGAACAGCGTCTACACCCTGATCACCCGGGCCCGGCAGATGCTCAAGCAAGCGTTGGGAGGTGAAGAGTTTGCCACATGAATGGAAAGAGGCGCTGGACCAGATCCACGCCGACGAAGCGCTGAAACAGCGCACCCGCCAGTTTGTGCAGCAGAACATGGCCCGGCAACGTCGCCCGCCCGCGATGCGTGTGGTACGGCGAACCCTGTATGCCGCCTGCGCCTGTTTGGCCGTGTGCCTGCTGGCGGCCGGATATTATCTGTATTTCACCCCCACCTCCATCATCAGCGTGGATATCAACCCTTCGCTGGAGTTGAGCGTCAACCGTTTTGACCGCGTGATCGATGTGACCGGCTACAACGAGGATGGCGAGCAGCTGGCCGGAACGCTGGATCTGCTGTACCAGGACTTTACCCAGGCCGTCACCCAGCTGCTGGACAGCGAAACGGTGCAGACCTGCCTGGCCCGGGATGAATTTCTCTCCATCGCGGTGGTGGAGATCGATCCCCAGCAGGGCCAGACGATCCTGCAATATGTGTCCTCCTGCACCGCGCAGCACCGAAACGCCTACTGCTACAGCCTGGCCCCGGAAGAGGCGGAACACGCCCATGAAACGGGACTGTCCTACGGCAAGTACAAGGCCTACCAGGAAATTCTGGCCTACACCGACGCCTACACCCCCGAACAGATCAACGCCATGACCATGCGTCAGATCCGGGAACTGCTCTACAGCCTGCAGACCGGGCAAGAGCCGTCTGCCGTCACGCCTTCCGCGGGCGGCGGTTACGGCCACGGCGGCGAACACGGAAACGGAAACGGGTACGGGCGGCACAACGCGGAATAAGCGCATACACATCAAAGCGAGGGGCAGGAACCTGAAAGGTTCCTGCCCCTCGCTTATTTCTCTTATTCCTCTTTTTTTGAGCGGCTGGGCAAAGGGATCTCGGGCATCAGTTCATCCGCGATCACCTGCAGCATCTGCTCGATCTTCTGCTCGTCCTCGGGGCTGAAGCGGGCCTTGATCCGCTCCATCACGGTGGACAGGTAGGAATAGCTGATGTTGTAGTAGTCCAGATACTTTTGGGTGGGTTCCAGGTGGTATTCCCGCCGATCGTTCGGGGACTGGACCTTGCGCAGATACCCTTTCTGAATCAGGCTGTTCACCTTATAGGCCGCGTTGGGCGGCGAGATCTGCACAAAACTGGCAAATTCATTGACGGTGGGATTCTCCAGCGCCTGAATGATCTCCATACAGAAACTCTCCACCGTGGTCAGGCTGGCCTCCCGGTCCTGGAAGCGCTCAAACACCTTCCGGTAGAAATGCAGCTTAAATTTTGTGTACACCCGGGCAAACGCTTCGTCCAGCATGGAAACGACATCCTTTCCGAAACACCGTTTTCCTTTATTATACCTGTCCCGGGCGCACAAATCAACGGACGGCAAAGGTCAGTTCGGCGGTAGCCGCCAGCTGCCCGTCCACCCGGGCCACCGCCTTGCCCATCCCCACCGGGCCGCGCCGGGCGGTGAGGACGCACTCCATCTCCAGCACATCGCCGGGGGTGACCGGCCGCTTGAACCGGGCGCTCTTTACCCCGCCAAACAGCACGATCTTGCCCTTGTTTGCCTCCTCGGTGAGCAGCGCCACCGCCCCCACCTGGGCCATGGCCTCCAGAATCAGCACCCCCGGCATCACGTGCAGCTGGGGAAAATGGCCGCAGAAAAAGGGCTCGCCCACCGACACGCACTTGCGGCCCTCGGCCCGCACGCCCGGCTCACAGGCGGTGATGCGGTCCACCAGCTGGAAAGGAAACCGGTGGGGCAGCACCTTCATGATCTCGTTGGAATCCAGGGTCATTTTTCTTCCTCCCATCGTTTCAGCAGGATGCTGGCGTTGTGCCCGCCAAATCCCAGCGAGTTGGACATGGCGTACTCCACCCGGACCTCGCGGCCGGCGTTGGGCACCACGTCCAGATCGCAGGCCGGATCGGGCTGTTCATAGTGGATGGTGGCGGGCAGGAAGCCGTCCCGCAGCGCCATCGCTGTAAAGGCCGCCTCCACCGCCCCGGCGGCCCCCAGCAGATGGCCGGTCATGGACTTGGTGGAACTGATCGCCAGCCGGTAGGCCTGTTCGCCAAAAGCCAGCTTGACGGCGGCGGTCTCCCCCGCGTCGTTCAGCGGGGTGGAGGTGCCGTGGGCGTTGATATACCCCACCTGTTCCGGCGCTATGCCCCCGTCGGCCAGCGCCAGGGTCATGGCCCGGGCCGCGCCGGAGCCGTCCGGCAGGGGGGCGGTGATGTGGTGGGCGTCACAGGAAGCGCCATATCCCGCCACCTCTGCCAGGATCGGCGCGCCCCGGCGCACCGCGTGTTCGTATTCCTCCAGCAGCAGCGCGCCCGCACCCTCCCCCATCACAAAACCGGACCGGCGCGCGTCAAAGGGCACCGAAGCGCAGGCAGGGTCCGCGCCGGTATACAGCGCGTGCAGCGAGGTGAAGCCGCCCATGGCCAGCGAGGTGATGGCCGCTTCGGTTCCACCGGCCAGGGCCACCTCCGCATAGCCGTCCCGGATGTGGCGGAAGGCGTCCCCCACCGCGTTGGTGCCGGAGGCGCAGGCGGTCACCGGGCAGGTGCACATTCCCTGGAATCCCAGCCGGATGGCCACATTGCCCGCCGCCATATTGGCGATGACCATGGGGATGAAGAAGGGCGAGACCCGGTCGTATCCCTTTTCTTCCCCTTTCCGGCACTCGGCCTGCAGGGTGGCGAAACCGCCGATCCCGCTGGCAAAGAACACCGCGCAGCGCCCGGCGTCCTCCGCCTCCATCCGCAGCCCGGCCGCCGCCACCGCCTGATCGGCGGCCGCCAGCGCGAACTGCACGCACCGGTCCAGTTTGCGGACCTCCTTTTTGTCCAGAAAGGCGGTGGCGTCAAAGCCCTTGACCTCCGCCGCCAGGCCCACCTTCTGCCCGGCGGGGTCGTAGAGGGTGATGGGCCCGATGCCGCACTCCCCCCGTTTGACCGCCGCCCAGCTGTCCGCCAGGTTCAGCCCCAGCGGGGTCACCGCGCCCATGCCGGTGATCACTACCCGTCGTTTTTCCATCTTGCCCTCCTGTTCACATGGCCATGCCGCCGTCCACACAGAGCACCTGGCCGGTGATGTAAGCCGCCTGGGGCGAGGCGAGGAACGCCACCGCCGCGGCCACCTCCTCCGCCGCGCCCAGCCGGCCCAGCGGGATCTGCCCCAGCAGGTCGGCGCGCACCGATTCCGGCAGCGCGGCGGTCATATCTGTCTCGATAAAGCCCGGCGCCACGCAGTTCACCGTGATCCCCCGGCCCGCCAGTTCCCGGGCGGCGCTCTTGGTCAAGCCGATCAGCCCCGCCTTGCTGGCGGCGTAGTTGGCCTGGCCCACATTGCCCCGCAGCCCCACCACGCTGGACAGATTCACGATCCGCCCCCAGCGCTGTTTCATCATGGGCCGGGCCACCGCCTGCATACAGCTAAACGCCCCTTTCAGGTTGGTGGCCAGCACCGCGTCAAAATCCGATTCCCGCATCCGCAGCAGCAGCCCGTCCCGGGTGATGCCCGCGTTGTTCACCAGCACGTCCACGCCGCCCAGCCGTTCGCTCACCGCGTCCACCAGCGCCCGGACCTGCTGCGGGTCGGCTATATCCGCCTGGACCGCGAAGGCCTCCGGCGCGCCCCGGCGCTTGCACTCCTCTGCCACCTGCTCGGCGGCGTCCCGGCTGCCCGCGTAGTTCACCGCCACCGACAAGCCCTGCTCCGCCAGCGCCAGGCAGACCGCCCGGCCGATGCCCCGGCTGCCGCCGGTGACCAGCGCCCGTTTTGCCGTCTGTTCCATTCAGTGTTCCTCCTGTATCCGCTCTACCGCGTCGGCCAGTTCCTGCGCGGTCTCCACGCAGAGCACCGGCACCTTGCGCTCGGTCACCGTCTTTTTCCACAGCCCGGCCAGCACCCGGCCCGGGCCCACCTCGATCACCCGGTCCACCCCCTGGTCCGCCAGGCGGCGCAGGATGTCCTCCATGTACACGCCGGAACGCACCTGCCGCTCCAGCAGCGCGGGGATGGTGTCCTCCGGGCCCATCGGCCCGCCCAGGCAGTTGAAGTAGACCGGGAACGCCATCGGGCCAAAGGTCTCCTGCTGGAACCGCTGCGCCAGCGCGGCGGCGGCGGGGGCCATCCGGGAGGTGTGGAACGGCCCGGAGACCTTCAGCGGCACACAGCGCCGCGCCCCCGCCTGTTTGGCCAGTTCGCAGGCCCGTTCCACCGCGGCGGCGTCCCCGGCAATGGCCATCTGGCCGGGGCAGTTGTAGTTGGCGATCTCCACCACCCCCAGCGCCGACGCGCCGGCGCACACATCCGCCAGGGTCTTGCGGTCCAGCCCCAGCACGGCGGCCATGCCGCCGGCGTGGCCCTGCACCGCCTGTTCCATCGCCGCGCCCCGGAAGGCCGCCAGTTCCACCGCCTGCCGGGGGGTGAACACCCCCGCGGCGCACAGGGCGGAGTATTCCCCCAGGCTCAGCCCCGCGGCGGCAAAGGGCCGCGCGCCCGCCTGCCGCAGCACTCCGGTCACACCGGCGGCAAAGGCCACCATACAGGGCTGGGTATAGCGAGTCTGGTTCAGCATCTCGTCCGGCCCCGCAAAACAAAGGGACTTCAGGTCAAAATCCACCCCGGCGGCGCAGTCGTCCAGCACCTGCCGGAAGACGGGGAACGCCTCGTACAGATCCGCCCCCATCCCGGCATGCTGGGCTCCCTGCCCCGCGAACAACAGCGCCAGTTTCATGCAAACGCCCTCCATTCGGTTTTCCAGTGTTTCATCAGCCAGGCCACGCTGTGCATCCCCTCCAGGCGATGCACGCCGGCCCCGCAAAAGAACAGCCCGTTCTCATAGTCGCCCCGCACCGCCCGGATCAGCGCCCGCGCGATGCAATAGAGCGCCGTACTGCGGCCGCAGGGCCGCAGGCAATCCACGCAGCGGGAGGGAGCCAGCCGCAGCCCCTCCTCCAGACGGCGCACCAGCGGGGTGCGCAGCGCCCGGCCGGGCATCCCCACCGGGCTGTCCACCAGCGCCACATCCTGGGGCCGGGCCGCCAGCATCACGTCTTTATAGGCCTGGCTGGCGTCACATTCCGGGGTGGCGATAAACCGGGTGGCAAACTGCACCCCCGCCGCGCCGGCCGCCTCCATCCGGGCCGCGTCGGCGCCGGTCCACAAACCGCCCGCCGCGAACACCGGGATCGCCCGGCCCCGCTGCCGACCAAAGGGCGCCAGCGCCTCCACCGTGCGGGCCACCAGTTCCGCCAGGGAGGGCGCGGTTCCCGCTCGCAGCGTCTGGCGGTCAAACCCCAGATGGCCGCCGGCCTCGCTGCCCTCCACCAGCACAAAATCCGGCAGACGGCCCCGCTTTTGCCAGGCCCGCGCGATCAGGCCGGCCGCCCGGGGGCCGGACACCACCGGGGCCAGCAGCACATCCGCGCCCTCCGCGATGGCGGGCAGTTCCAGCGGCAGCCCCGCCCCGGACACGATCGCGTCCACCCCCGCCTCGATCGCGGCGCGCACACTGTCCGCGTACTGGGTGGTGGCCACCATGGCGTTGACCGCCACCAGCCCGCTCTTGCCCGCGATCTCCCGGGCGCGGCGCACCTCCCGGCGCAGAGCGCGCAGGTTGGCCCCCTGCGGGTCCCGAGCAAAATCCGGCTCGTCGAAACCGGGCACGGCCGTACTCACCGTTCCCATGCCGCCGCAGGCGGCCACCGCGCCGGCCAGCCGGCCCAGCGAGACCCCGACCCCCATGCCGCCCTGCAGAATGGGCACCTCCAGCCAGCGCCGGCCCAGTTCGATGCCGTTCATTCCTGTACCTCCTGCTCCAGCCGGGCCGCTGTCTCCGCACAGCCTTGCCACAGATCCGCGAAGATGTCGGCCAGCGGGCGCACCTGGTGCAGCATCCCCGCCACCTGGCCGGCCATCAAGCTGCCGGTGACGGTGTCCCCCTCGAACACGGCCCGCCGCAGCGAGCCCAGGGTGAACCGCTCCAGTTCCATCTTGTCGGCCCCGGCCTTTTCCCGGGCCAGGTAGGCGCGGGTCATCTTGTTTTTCAGCACCCGCACCGGGGTGCCGCCGCTGCGCCCGGTGACCACCGTGTCCGAATCCTTGGCCGCCAGCAACGCCTGCTTGTAGTTTTCGTGGATGGGGCACTCGGCGCTGGCCAGCAGGCAGGTGCCCAGCTGAACCCCCACCGCCCCCAGAGCGAAGGCCGCCGCCAGTTGGCGGCCGTCCGCGATGCCGCCGGCGGCGATCACCGGGATGCCGAACTCGCGCATGGCGTCCGCCACCTGGGGCACCAGGGCCATGGTGGTCATCTCCCCCACATGGCCGCCGCTCTCGGTGCCCTCCGCGATCACCCCGTCCACCCCGAGCCCTGCCAGCCGGCGGGCCAGGATGGTGGCGGCCACCACCGGGAACACCTTGATGCCCGCCGCTTTCCACTGCGGCACATAGGCGCCCGGGTTGCCCGCGCCGGTGGTGACCACCTGCACCCCTTCCTCCACCACGAGTTTTGCCATCTCGGGGGCGGCCGGGTTCATGAGCATGATGTTCACCCCGAAGGGCTTGTCGGTCAGCTGCCGGCAGCGTCGGATGTGACCGCGCAGGGTCTCGGCGTCCATGCCGCCCGCCCCGATCAGCCCCAGCGCCCCGGCGTTGGAAACGGCGGCGGCAAACTCACCGGTGGCGATGTTGGCCATGCCGCCCTGAATAAAGGGATAGTTTGTTCCCAGGATCTTGTCTAAACGCATAATTCCTCCTTGTCACGCCCGCAGCAGTACGCCGCCCCAGGTAAGCCCCGCGCCAAATCCCGCGCAGAGCACCGTCTGCCCCGCTTGCAGCTGCCCGGACCGGCGCATCTCATCCAGCGCCAGCGGGATGCTGGCCGCCGAGGTATTGCCGTACCGCTGCATATTCTCGTAGAACCGGGCCGGGTCCTGCCCCAGCTTTTTGGCGATGCTGTGAATGATGCGGCTGTTGGCCTGGTGGCAGACCAGCTGGTCTACCTGGTCCAGGGTCAGCCCGGCCTTGTCCAGCACCGCCCGGATGCAGACGGGCACCGTCTCCACCGCGAACCGGAAGACCCCCCTGCCATCCATGGCCAGATAGGGATCCTCTTTTCCGCCGCCGTGCAGCATCCGGCTGTCGCCCCGGGCCCCGAACACCGCCGCCCAGGGCGCCTGCGGGTCCAGCCGCACCACAGCGGCGGCGGCCCCGTCGCCAAACAGCACACAGGTACTGCGGTCGGAAAAATCCAGCAGGCCGCTGATCTTTTCCGCCCCCAGCACCAGCGCGCAGGGCCCCGCCATCTGGCCGCCCAGCAGCAGGCAGCGGGCCGTTTCCAGCGCGGCGACAAAACCGGTACAGGCGGCGTTCACGTCCAGGCAGAAAGCGGTTTCGGGCAGGCCCAGCGCCTGGTGCACCTGGCAGGCCAGGGAAGGGGTGTTCCGGTCGGCGGTAAAGGTGGCCACGATGCACAACCCCACCTTCTCCGGCCCCAGGCCCGCGTCCTCCAGGGCCCGGCGGGCGGCTTCGACCGCCAGCGACGCCGCCGTTTCCCCCTCGGCGCAGAAGTACCGCTGCCGGATGCCGGTGCGCCCGGCGATCCACTCGTCGCTGGTGTCCAGGGTGCGGGCAAAATCGTCGTTGGTCACCCGGCGGCCGGGCAGGCAGCGCCCGGTGCCCAACAGCTGCAATCCGTTCATCTGGTCTCCTTTCCGGCGTTCAGCCAGCTGTTTCCCATCTCCCGGAACCGGCGCTGCCGGTGGCGGGCCGGGTCGGCCAGCCTGGCCGCCCCGCGCAGTTCCTCGGTCAGCGCCTGGTCCAGCGTGCGCCAGAAGGCGATCGGGTCCGCCTGGGCGCCGCCGGCCGGTTCGGGCAGGACCCGGTCGATGACCTGGTAGTCCAGCAGGTCGGCGGCGGTGAGCTTCATCACCTCGCAGGCCTCCTGGGCCCGGCTGCTGTCCTTCCACAGGATGGAGGCGAACCCCTCCGGCGAGAGAACCGAATAGACCGCGTTCTCCGCCATCAGCACCCGGTTGCCCATGGCCAGGGCCAGCGCCCCGCCGCTTCCGCCCTCGCCCAGAATCACCGCGATCAGCGGCACGGCCAGGGTGCTCATCCGGGCCAGGCAGGCGGCGATGGCCGCCCCCTGGCCCCGGGCTTCGGCCTCAAGGCCCGGATAGGCCCCCGGCGTATCCACAAAGGTCAGGATGGGGCGGCCGAACTTTTCCGCCTGGTCCATAGCCCGCAGCGCCTTGCGGTATCCCTCGGGGGTGGGCATGCCGAAACGGCAGGCCAGGTTCTGTTCCAGGTCGGCCCCTTTGCGGGTGCCCAGCACCGTGACCGGCCGCCCGTGAAACAGCCCTATCCCCGCCAGCACCGCCGGGTCGTCGGCGCACAGCCGGTCGCCCCGGTGCTCAAAAAAGTCGGTGAAGAGGGCCTTCACCGCGCCCGCCACGCCGGGACGGCCCGGCGCCCGGGCCAGCGCCACCCGCTGGGCGGGGGTCACAGGATCAGATCGCGTCACGGCGCGCACCTCCCTTTTGATGCAGGCGCAGCAGCAGGGCCAGGGTGTCCCGCATTTTGCCGCGGGGCACCACCGCGTCCACAAAGCCGTGTTCCTGCAGATATTCCGCCCGCTGGAATCCCTCGGGCAGGGTCTGGCCGATGGTCTGTTCGATGACCCGGGGGCCGGCAAAGCCGATCAGCGCCTCCGGCTCGGCCAGGGTTACGTCCCCCAGCATGGCGAAGCTGGCGGTGACCCCGCCGGTGGTGGGGTGGGTCAGGCAGGCAATGTACAGCCCGCCTTTGTCCCGGAACCGGGTCACGGCGGCGGCGGTCTTGCCCATCTGCATCAGGGACAGGATCCCCTCCTGCATCCGGGCCCCGCCCGAAGCACAGAACACGATCAGCGGGACCCGGGCTTTTTCGGCCGTCTCGGCGGCGCGGGCGATCTTCTCCCCCACGGCCACCCCCATGCTGCCCATGAGGAACCGGCTGTCCAGCACCGCCACCACCGCGGGCAGGCCCCCGATCCGGCCCTTGGCGGCCACCGCCGCCTCCCGCAGACCGGTGCGCCGGCGCAGGCCGGTCAGCTTCTCCCCGTAGCCGGGAAAGGCCAGCGGGTCCCCCGCCGTCAGCTCCGCGTCCAGTTCCTGAAAGGAGCCCTCGTCCAGCACCAGGGACAGCCGCCGGTAGGCCCCCACCGGCCGGTGAAAGCCGCACGCCGGGCAGACCAGCAGGTTTTTCTCCCACTGGGCCCGGGGCACGGCCTTGTGGCAGCGGGGGCACTGTTCAAACACCGGCGCGCCGGCCGATAGCCGGGGTTGGAAAGGCCGCTCGCCCTCCCGCCGGACTTTCAGCCGCAGCATCCGCTGCCGCCGGGCGGCAAACCAGTTGTTCATTCGCTTGTTTCCTCCACGCGGCTCAGCCGCAGCAGGCTTTCCAGATTCTGCTCCAGAAAGCCGGTATCGTACTCGCCCTTGAGATAGGCCGGGTGGTACAGGATCATGTGGGCCAGATCGGCCCCGGTGGGGTAGCCCTCCACCACCAGCTCCTCCAGCGCCCGGCGCATCCGGCGGATGGCCTGCAGGCGGGTGGGGGCGTGGACGATGACCTTGGCCGCCAGGGAATCGTACCAGGGGCTCAATTCGCAGCCGTTGTAGAGGGCGGTGTCCACCCGCACCCCGCAGCCGCCCGGCAGATGCAGAAACCGGGTGATCCCCGGCGCGGGCCGGAAGTCGCGGGCCGGGTCCTCGGCGTTGACCCGTACCTCGATGGCGTGGCCCTGCAAGGTCACCTGCTCCTGGCGCACCGGCAGTTCCAGCCCGGCGGCGATCCGCAGCTGTTCCCGCACCAGGTCCACCCCGGTGACCATCTCGGTGATCGGGTGCTCCACCTGGATGCGGGTATTCATCTCGATAAAGTAGTAGTTGCCCGCTTTGTCCAGCACGAACTCCACCGTGCCCGCGCCCTCGTAGCCGCAGGCCCGGGCGGCCCGCACCGCGTCCTGGCCCATGCGGGCCCGCAGATCGGCGTTGAGCGCCCGGCTGGGGGATTCCTCCATGAGTTTCTGGTTGCGCCGCTGGATGGAGCAGTCCCGCTCGCCCAGGTGGATCACATGGCCCTGGCTGTCGGCCAGGATCTGAAACTCGATATGGCGGGGATCCAGGATGAGCTTTTCCAGGTACATCTCCCCGTCTCCGAAGCAGGACAGCGCCTCGGCCTGGGCCTGTTCAAACGCGGCGACCAGGTCCTCGGGCGCGAACACCCGGCGCATCCCCCGCCCGCCGCCGCCGGCGCTGGCCTTGATCAGCACCGGATAGCCGATCCGCTCCGCTACCCGGGCCGCGGAGAGGGCGTCGGGCACCGGCCCGTCCGAGCCGGGCACCACCGGCACCCCCGCCGCCTGCATCTGTTTGCGGGCGGCGGCTTTGTTGCCCATGAGGCGGATCACATCCCCGGAGGGTCCAATAAACTTCAGCCCGCAGCCGGCGCACAGATCGGCAAACTCCGCGTTTTCCGAAAGAAACCCATAGCCGGGATGCACCCCGTCGCAGCCGCTCTCCACCGCGGCGGTGAGCACCGCGGTCTGGTTGAGATAGCTGTCCGCGGCCCGGGGCGGCCCGATACAGACCGCCCGGGTGGCCAGCTGCACCGGCAGCGACGCCGCGTCGGCGGTGGAGTAGACGGCCACCGTTTCAATGTCCAGTTCCCGGCAGGCGCGGATGATCCGCACCGCGATTTCGCCCCGGTTGGCGATCAAAACCCGTTTCAGCATGGCTCACAACTCCCGGATCCGGAACAGCGGCGTATCAAAGCCCACCAGTTCCCCGTCCTCTGCCAGCACCGCCAGCACCTCGCAGTCGCAGGGGGCCGTCACCTGGTTGATCATCTTCATGGCCTCCAGCAGGCAGACCGGCTCGCCTTTTTTGCGCCGCGCGCCCGGGGTGACAAAGGGGGCCGCGCCCGGCTGTGGGGCCACATAGAAGGTGCCCACCAGCGGCGCCTTGATGCAGGGCGCGTTCTCCTCCGCCGGGGTCTCCTGCACCTGCGCGGGGGGCGCGGCGACGGCTGCAGCCGCGGCCGGGGCCGACGTGGCAACGGGCGCCGGCCCCGCCTTTTCCAGCACCAGACGGGCGCCGCCCGCTTCGTACTCCAGACGGGCCAGACTGCCCGCCTCAAATCGGTCCATCAATGCAAACAGTTCCGGCTGTGTCATACAAAGCCCTCCTCTCGCGGCCGCCGTTTTCAGGCGTGCGCCTCCAGATAGCGCACAATATCCCCCACCGTCTTCATATTCGGCAGTTCCTCGTCCGGGATGCCGGCGCCCAGTTCATCCTCCAGCGCCATGTTCAGTTCCACCGCGTCCAGGCTGTCCGCTTCCAGATCCTCCGCCAGGCGCGCGTCCATCGTCACCTGGTCCATCTCACAGTTCAGGGTATCCACCACGATCTTCTTGACCTTTTCCAACATTCTGGTATCCTTCTTTCCCGATTTTGATTCAAACATTTTAATTAAAATAATTTAACTAAATTGTTTTAAGCATCTTACACCCACCGGGTCGGGTTTGTCAAGGAGAATTTTCTGCACCGGCATACAAAAAGGGCGGGAGGCGTTCCGTAGGAACAGCCTCCCGCCCTGGGGAGAAACTTATACAGAAAAAAATTGTCCTCTCGGCTCACCGGGTGGTATTGCAGGGGCCGGTGGAACCGCGCTGGATCAGCTGCGGCGTGTATTCGATCTTGTTTACCATGGCGGGCTGCGCGGCGGACCGCTTCTCATTCTGCGCCAGGATCATATCCACCGCCGAACGGCAGCGGGTATGCAGATGGTGGTCGATGGTGGTCAGGGCCGGGGTGGTGACCCCGGAGGCGAAGATGTTGTCAAACCCGCAGACCGAATAATCCCGCGGCACCCGGAACCCCTGGGTCTGCAGTTCGTTCAGAATTCCCAGGGCCGTCATGTCGTTGACCCCGATCAGGGCTGTGGCCTCCCCTTTTCGGCGCAGAAATTCCGCCGCCAGACGCCGGCCCACCGCGTATTCGTAGGGCATGCCGTCGTCCTGTATGTCGGTCTCGGCCCGCAGATCCTCCACAATGGCCTCCAGCGCGTTGGTAAGGCCGTGGGATTCCAGTTGCCGGCGGATCCCCTCCAGCCGCTGACCGCGGGCCAGGGTGAACTGGTTGAAGGGGGTGGACAGAAACGCCAGTTTCCGGTGCCCAAGCTGATACAGGTGTTCCGCCAGCATCGCCCCCGCGTTCACATTGCTCAACTCAATGGAGCAGATCGCCATATCCGCCTGCTTTTCCCCGATCAGCACTACCGGTGTGGTGGCCGAGACCTGCTCGATCAAATGGGGGAAACTGGGCAGAAAGGTATAGATCACCCCGTCCACATGACCGCTCAAAAATGTGTCCAAATAGTATTTTTCAAGATCTGATTTACGAAATGTATTGCAAACGATCACCCGATACCCCAAAGAATCGGCATAGTCCTCCACCGCCTGGATCAATTCCGAATAATAGGGATTGGTCAGGGTGGGGGTCAGCACCAGCAGCATGCGGCTGCTTTTGCGTGACGGCTGCTTTTTCCGCCGGGGCAGTTCATACCCCAATTCCTGCGCGGCGGCAAAGACCTTTTCCTTGGTCTCGCTGCTGAAGGTGATCTTATCGCTGTTGTTCAGGATCAGGGATACGGTGGCCTGGGATACCCCCGCCAGACGGGCAACATCCTGCGAAGTGGCTTTTTTCATACGCCGCGATCCTCCTTTTAATAATATCACACTAATATTATAAAATAACTTGCGGCGAAAGTCAAACAAACTGCCCAAATCTACAAAAAATCTTTTGGCAGTTCCAGCGGCTTTATCCTATTGACACAAAACGTTTCCCGGCATATACTGTATATGTAATATTTTATTTATACTCATTTATTATTACTAATAAATTATACCAGCGATCCTCACAGTAAAGGCGGTGTGCAAGGTATGGAAAACACGTGTGACGCCCGACAGCCCGGCGGCATGATCCTGGCGCTGGGCGAACTGTTAATCGATCTGATCCCGGCGCGCGACGGGATGCGACTGGAGGACGAGGGCCCGGTGATCAAGACCGCCAGCGGTTCCGCCGGGATCTTTGCCTGCGCGGCGGCGCTGCTGGGCGGCAACAGCGGCTTTATCGGCAAGGTGGGGCAGGACAGCCTGAGCCGCATGGCCACCCATGTTCTGCGGGAGCAGGGGGTGGACCTCTCCCACCTGGTGCAGACCGACGAGGGGCAGCTGGGGCTGGCCTTTCTGGAATACTTGCCCGAGGGGCGCAACTACCAATACTACCGCAAAAACTCGGTGGGCAGCACCCTGAGCGCCGACGATCTGGACGAAGCCTATATTGCCGCGGCCTTTGCGATCCACTTTCCGGGCATGCTGCTGGAGCTGACCCCCCAGATGCGCGGCGCCTGCCAGAAAGCGGTGGAGATCGCCCGGGCCAACGGGGTGCTGGTGTCCTTTGATCCGAACATCCGCCGGGAACTGACCAGCAACGAGGCCGCGCGGGAGCGGCTGCTCTGGGCGGTGCGCAATGCCGACATCGTGGCCCCCACCCTGGAGGAAGGCCGGATCGTGACCGGCGAGCGGGAGATCGGGGCGGTGCTGCGGGCGCTGCACGCCATGGGGCCCCGGGTGGTGGCCCTGACCCGGGATAAGGACGGGGCGGTGCTCAGCCGGGACGGGCTGGTGGCCTTTGCCCCTGGCATTGACCAGCCGCCCATCGACCCCACCGGCGCGGGAGACACCCTGGCCGCCGCCCTCTGCGTGGGGGTTCGGGAAGGCATGGACCTGGCCCGGCTGGCCTGTTTCTGCAACTGCGCGGGCACCCTGGCCATCCGGCACAAGGGCGCCATCGGCATGGCTCTGCCCACCCGGGCGGAGGTGGAGGCCCTGATGGCCTCGGGCGTCTGCCCGGTGACCACCACCCGGCTGAACGAACTGACATAAGCAAGCAAAAGGAGCGTTTGTATGACAGGACTGAAACAGCGGCTGCAAGCGGGCGAACAGATCCTGGGCACGATGGTGACCACCTTCACCAGCCCGGATATTGCCCGGCTTTTGCAGAACGCGGGATTTGACTATTTTATTGTCGACTGCGAACACGGGGCGTTCACCACCCGGGAGGTGGCCAACATTCTGGCCGAGGCCCGGGGCATCGGGCTGCCGGGGCTGGTGCGGATCCCGGAGATGCGGCGGGAACACGCGCTGAAGTTCATGGAGATGGGGGCGGCGGGCCTGCTGCTGCCCAACACCGAATCGGCCGAGCAGGCCCGGATGCTGGTGGACTGTGTGAAATACGCCCCGCTGGGGCACCGGGGGGTATCCCTCTCCCGGCCCCACACCGATTTCAAAAAGGTGAACGGCGTCGAGTACATGAAACAGGCCAACGAGAACTCCCTGCTGCTGTGCCAGATCGAGTCCCGGGCCGGGGTGGAACACATTGAGGAGATCCTGGCGGTGGAGGGCATCGACGTGGCCTTCATCGGCCCCAACGACATGACCCAGGACTACGGCAAGCTGGACCAGTTCGACGACCCGGAGATCGTGGCCGCCTTTGAGCGGGTGATCGCCGCGGCCCGGGCGGCCGGCAAGTTCTCGGGGGTGCATTTCGGCAGCGCCGCGCCGCTGAAGCCCTGGCTTGGCCGGGGGATGCAGTGCAACCTGTGGAACAGCGACGCGGGCCTGCTGGGCCTGGGCGCGGCGACCGGCCTGGCCCAGCTGAAAGGAGACTGACCCATGAAGATCGTGATTCTGGACGGATACACCGAAAACCCCGGCGATCTGAGCTGGGCCGGATTCGAAGCGCTGGGGCAGGTGACGGTGTACGACCGCACCCCCCCTTCGGAGATTCTGGCCCGGGCCAAGGGCGCGGAGGTGTTGCTCACCAACAAGACCCCTCTTTCGGCCGAGACCCTGGCCACCCTGGCGCCACAGCTGCGATACATCGGGGTGCTGGCCACCGGCTACAACGTGGTGGACGTGGAGGCCGCCAAAGCCCAGGGGGTGCCGGTGTGCAACATCCCCACCTACGGCACCACCGCGGTGGCCCAGTTTGTCATGGCGCTGCTGCTGGAGTTGTGCCACCATGTGGGGGACCACAGCCGGTCGGTCAAGGCCGGCGACTGGAGCCGCTGCCCGGATTTCTGCTACTGGAACAGCCCGCTGATCGAACTGGCGGGCAAGACCTTCGGGGTGATCGGGTACGGCCGGATCGGCCGGGCCGCCGCCCGGCTGGCCGCCGCCTTCGGCATGGAGGTGCTGGCCTACGACACCCACGCCACCGGCATGGACGAGGTAGCCCGGCTGGTCTCGCTGGACGAGGTGCTGGAAAAGAGCGACGTGATCAGCCTGCACTGCCCGCTGTTTGAGAGCAACCGGGGCATGATCAACCAAGAGAGCATCGCCCGCATGAAGGACGGGGTGCTGCTGATCAACACCTCCCGGGGGCCGCTGATCGACGAGGCCGCCCTGGCCCAGGCGCTGCACACCGGCAAGGTGGCGGGCGCGGGGCTGGACGTTCTGGAAACCGAGCCCGCCCGGCTGGACAATCCCCTGCTGGCCGAGCCGAACTGCCTCATTACCCCCCACATCGCCTGGGCTCCCAAGGAGAGCCGCCAGCGTCTGATGGATATCGCGGTGGCCAACCTGGCCGCCTGGCTGGACGGCAAACCCCAGAATGTGGTGAATCCCTGAACGATCTCTCCTCACTTTCATCCCAACGAAAAAGGACGCGCCCGCGGGCGCGTCCTTTTTCGTGCAAGGTTGGGATCACAATTCCACCACCCGGCGCTGGGTATAGGATTCCAGCGCGGCGGTGAGAAGCTGATGGCTGCGCAGCGCCTCGTCGGGGGTAAAGCACCCGAAGGGGCAATCCAGCCCGCGCAGTTCGCTCACAAAGGCGGCGAACATCTGCAGCAGAGAGTCGGAGAACCCGAACTCAAAGATCGAGCCGGTGATGGTGGGGTACAGGGTCTTTTGCCCTACCACCAGCCGGGCCCAGGCCTGTTCCCGGCCCACCGCCTGGGTATACCGGATCGCGTTGGGGTCGTCGGTGGAGAATTTGGCCGACATCTTGAGCCCGTAGATCTCGTACTCCACCGTGTTGGTGCAGCCGGGGGCCATCCGCTTCATCTCCAGCTGCATGGGGAACCGGTCCCCGGCGTCGTTCTGCGCCTCGCAGAGCAGCAGGGCGTTGTCCCAGGTCTCGCAGGGCACCGGCTCGCCCTTTTCGTTGGGGCGGGTGGGCACCAGGTTGGCCAGCTGGGCGCTGACGGTGCGGGGGAACATCCCCAGCCGGAAGGGCAGATGCTGGGTGTGGATGCCCAGATCCCCCATGCAGCCGTAGTCCCCGTTGGCGGCCCGCATCCGTTTCCAGTTGATGGGCTTGTTCAGGTCCATATCCGAGGAGTGCTTGATGGCGAACCGGGCCTCGATGATCTGCCCGAAGGCCCCTTCCCGGTACCAGCGCACCATCTGCTGCACCGCCGGATAGTAGGGGAACTCGCTGGCGCACCGCACGAACACCTCCGGGTGTTCCGCCATGGCCTGGCGGATGGTCTCGCAGGCGGCCAGGTCCATGCCGAAGGGCTTTTCCCCCAGCAGGTGCTTGCCCGCCCGGATCACGTCGCTGTACACCTGGGCGTGCAGATGGTGGGGCACCGCGCAGTACACCGCCTCCACCTCCGGGTTGGCCAGCATCTCCTTATAATCGGAGTAAAAGTATTTTGTGTCCGGCACCTGCCGGAACCAGTCCCGGTTGGCCTGGTTCAGATCACAGGCTGCCACGATCACCGGGCGGGGCAGATCGGCGGCCAGATGCAGCCACCGCATGGACACACTGGCGAACTCCCGGCCCATCAGGCCGCAGCCGATCACCCCAAAACGCACAGGCTGGCTCATCGGGCCGCCTCCTTTCCCCGCTCCAGGGCGGTCAGTTCTTCCTCCATCACCGCCAGCAGCCGGTCGGTCATGGATTCGGTCAAAATCAGCGGCAGCTTGGCCAGCGCCACCGGCGGGCAGTTGGGCTTGTAGGTCTGGGCGCTGATGTCCACGCACCGGTCGTGGTTCATTGCCGTGCAGAAAGCCACCGCGTCCTCCACGCTGTCAAAGCAGAGGGCGGTCATCTGGGCGTCCCCCTCCACCCCGGTGCAAACGGCCGGGTGCCGGGCGACCATCTGCGCCGCCATTTCGTGATACCGCCGCCCCACCCGGGTGATCGCCTGCCCGTTGGCGGCGATGAACTCCATGGTAATGAGATAGGACAGGCTGGCCAGCTCCTCCTGGCCGTTGGTGACCAGCGCCCCAAACTGGTTCAGGCTGTCAAAGGCGCCGCTGGTCAGGATCTTGCTGGTCGGGTAGCAGCCGCCCGGGAACCCCTTGCCGATGGAGACAAAGTCCGGGGTCAGGCCGTACTGGCGGAAGAGGAACAACCCCTCGTACCAGGCGCAGGACTGGATCTCGTCGCAGAGCACCGGGGTGTCGGTCTCCCGGCAGACCCGGTAGGCCGCCTGCAAAAACTCCTCCGACAGGCGGATGCCGCCGTAGTTCATCATCACGATCTCGTGGCAGAAGCCGGCGGTCTTGTAGGGGCCCTCGTTCCAGCGGCGAGCAATGGCCGCGAAGGCGTCCGGGTCGTTGATGGGCACCGCCACCACCTTGTACAGTTCCGCCGCGTCGGCCTTTTGGGCAAAGCCGGGCCAGAGCCCCCGCAGGGTCTGGGCCAGCACGGTGGTGCCGTGGTAGCCGGCGGTGATGCCGCCCGCGTTGTCCGCCATGACCAGGAAGACCGGCACCCGGTCCCCGTAGGGGGCGGGCCTGCCGTCGATGGGATAGAAGCGGGCCAGCATCATCTTGAGGGCGGCCTCCACCGCCAGCGACCCGGTCTCCAGGTTGATGACGCAGCTTAAAACGCCCGGCTTTTTCTCCCGCAGAATGGTGTCCAGCGCCGGGTCGTCCGGCGCAAGGCCGTTGGCCGCGGCGATGAGCCGCCGCTCCAGCGTGCGGGTGACAAAGCCCCGGGTGTTGTTGTGGGTGGCGTTGGGGATCCCCAGCTGTTTGGCCTTTTCCAGCAGGGCGTAGCCCGGGAAGGAATGGCCCAGCGGAATGTGGTAGTGCTCGCTCTTGGCGGCCAGGTAGAGCCGGCCGTCCTCCCCGATCCGGAAGGCCCCCAGCCCGCTGAGCGGCGCGGCATAGCTGTGCTGGGCAGCCCGGTAGGAATCGGTGGGCGCGCCGTCTTCGCTGTCCGCAAAGGCGGGCACCAGTCTCTGGCCCAGCCGGTCCATCAGTTCCTCCTGCCGGGCGGCGAAGGGCTCCGGATAAAAGTCCACCTTTTCCTCCGCGATGGCCCGCAAAGCGGCCTCATCCTCCCCGGTGAGGGCGGCGCGGGCGGCAATGACCCCGTCCAGATAGGCCCCGTCCAGCAGGTCGGCCAGGGAACGGCGAATATTCTGCAGCATGGCAAACAACTCCTTTCTCGCGATCGGGCTTACACCCGGACAAATTCAATGCCGGCCAGCCGGCAGAGCAGGCGGATCCGGGGCTCCGGCGTGCCGGGCACCAGGATCTCGTGGTGGGTGCCGCCCTGTTCCAGCCAGGCGGTGACGCAGGGGCGCACCCCGCTGTCCGGCCGGAAGAACAGATAGGGCATATCGCACTGTTTCAGCCCGCACTCGTCCAGCACCTGGCCGGGGGCGTAGACCAGACGGAACCGGTCTGCCCCCAGATGCACCAGCGACATCACCGCCATCGGCCCGGGCTGGGGGCAGAAGATGGGGGTGGGCGGGTTGGACAGGCCCCCCTCGTTGAACACCCGGTCCATCAGGAAGGGTTTGCGGTCCCGGCGGCAGAGGGCCCAGTTGCCCTCCCCCGCGTGGCAGAAGAGGATGGCCTCCCGGGCCAGGTCCATCATGTACATCTCACTGAAATCCGCCTGCCCGCACAGCCGGATCATGGCGGCCATCCACATGGCGGCGGTGGCGTCCCCCTCGGCGGCGTAGCCGTAGCC
This sequence comes from uncultured Gemmiger sp., assembly GCA_944388245.1. Lineage (GTDB taxonomy): Bacteria > Bacillota > Clostridia > Oscillospirales > Ruminococcaceae > Gemmiger_A. The sequence continues at coordinate 54,658 of CALXIA010000010.1, forward strand.
GTCGGCCATCAGGCTGGAG
>CALXIA010000011.1 GCA_944388245.1 uncultured Gemmiger sp.
AACCGGATGAGGTTGGCGATCCGGTTGACCAGCACGGTGGTCTTGCCGCTGCCCGCGCCGGCCAGGATCAGCAGCGGGCCCTGGGTAGTAAAGACGGCCTGGCGCTGCACCGGGTTCAGCTTGCCGAACCGCTGCTCGATGTATTGATCCCGCAGCGCAAGAAATTCGGTATCAAGTGAGGACTTCATAAACACAATAGCCTTTCTGTAAGGGCAGAGTCTCCCAAATCGTTGAATCAGAGATATTATACCACAACCACCAGTGCTAAAAAAAGGGGGCCGCTGGCAAATTTGCTGCCAAATTTGCCAGCGGCCCCCTCGCGGGTGCGCCTGATTGCTTTGTTTTTTTGCACAGTACAACGTTCCCATCCACACAAAAAGCCCGCCGTTCCGAAGAACGACGAGCCTTGTCATGTACGAGATCAGCCGAAGATGTTGATCAGGATACCGGCCGCCACAGCGCTGCCGATCACGCCGGCCACGTTGGGGCCCATGGCGTGCATCAGCAGGAAGTTCTGGGGATTCTCGGCCTGACCGACCTTCTGGGACACACGGGCCGCCATGGGCACCGCGGACACGCCCGCGGAACCGATCAGCGGGTTCACCTTGCCGTGGGTGGCCCAGCACATCAGCTTTCCGAACAGCACGCCGCCGGCGGTGCCGAAGCCGAAGGCCAACAGGCCCAGCACGATGATCTCCACCGTTTCCAGGGTCAGGAAGGTGTTGGCGCTGGTGGTGCAGCCCACCGACACGCCCAGGAAGATGGTGATGATGTTCATCAACTCGTTGCCGGCCGTCTTCTGGATACGGTCCACAACGCCGCTTTCCTTCATCAGGTTACCCAGCATCAGCATGCCCACCAGCACAGCGGAATCCGGCAGGATCAGGCTGACGATGATGGTGCAGAGGATGGGGAAGATGATCTTCTCAGTCTTGGAGACGGTGCGCAGCTGGCTCATGACGATCTGGCGTTCCTTCTTGGTGGTGAGCGCCTTCATGATGGGCGGCTGGATGACCGGCACCAGAGCCATGTAGCTGTAGGCCGCCACGGCGATGCTGCCCAGCAGATGGGGCGCCAGCCGGGAGGTAACGAAGATAGCGGTGGGGCCGTCCGCGCCGCCGATGATGCCGATGGAAGCCGCTTCAGCGCCACTGAAGTTCAGCCACTTGGCGCCCAGGAAGGTTGTGAAGATACCCAGCTGGGCGGCAGCGCCCAGCAGCAGGCTCTTGGGGTTGGAGATCAGGGGGCCAAAGTCGGTCATGGTGCCGATGCCCAGGAAGATCAGCGGCGGATAGATGCCCAGCTTAACGCCCATGTAGAGCATGTCGCCCAGGCCGCCGTTGTTGAGAATATCGATCCAGGAGGGGTGCAGCAGCACTTCGTCGCCCACACCGATAAAGTATTGCATGTGGATGATGTTACTGCCCGGCAGGTTGGCCAGGATCATGCCGAACGCGATGGGCAGCAGCAGCAGCGGCTCAAACCCGCGCACAATGGCCAGGTACAGCAGGAAACAGCCCACCACCAGCATAACGATGTACAAGGGCTCCTGCGCCAGGCCGGTGAAACCGGAATTCTGGATAATGCTAATAAAAGTTTGCCAGATTGCGCTCATTCCTCACACAGCTCCTTTCTCAAAACGGGGCGGTGTTGGACTGAACACCGGCCTGACCCCAAGCCTTGCGGCCGCTTGCCTGTGCGGCGCGGGACACGGGTTTGATGGAGCGGATGGTAAAGCCGCCCTGCTCCATGCCGGCCACCGCGGCGGCGATCACCGCCACGATCTCCGGGGTCACGGCGCCGGGAGCCGGCAGGACCGCGGCAGCGGACACATTGCCGCCCGCTGCGGGCGCGGAAGGCGCGGGCGCCGACGGGGCCGGCGCGGACTTGGCCTTCTTTTTGGCCTCCAGCGAATCAAAGAACTTGCCCTGCAGGGCAATGATCAAGGTCAGCAGGATCAGGATCAAAAAGACCAGCAGCAGACCTGTGATGACCACCGTCAGATCATTGGGTTCCGGTGTGATCGCGAGCAGGAACGGCATAAAGGATGTTCCCATAGAACAAACCTCCTTTTGAGAATGGGACTGTGAACAATATCTTGTAACATTATAAAAGAAAAGACGATTTGTTTCAAGACCCATGAGGATTTTTTTAACAGCCCGGACAAAAAACGCAGACGGCCGTGTAAATCCATACTGAGCACAAAAACCGGGACCCTGACAGGTCCCGGTTTCTGTTTATTTACGAAACATCACTCGTGCCGGATGGCTTCCAGCGCGCTGATCTTGGTGGCACGGTGGGCCGGCCACAGGCCACTGAGCACCCCCACCATCATGGAGAAGCCCAGACCCAGCAGCACCAGCCAGGGCGGGATGATGGACACCTCGCCGCCCATGCCGCTCATGCCGCCCATCATATTGGTCAGGCCGCTCAGGTCGATGCCCTCGCCGCCAAAGAAGGCCACAATGGCGTTCAGGTTGTTCAGAACGGCGGAGGCCGCGAAACTCAGCACCACGCCGATGGCGCCGCCCAGCAAACCAATGCTGCCTGCCTCCACCAGGAACAGGGTGCGGATCTTGCCCACCTCGCAGCCCAGCACCTTCATGACGCCGATCTCCTTGGTGCGCTCGTAAATGGACATCATCATGGTGTTGGCGATGTTCAGCGCGGCCACCAGCAGCGCCACCGCCGCGGTGCCCCCCAGGATCATCTGGCTCTTGGCCACGCTGGCCTGCATCTCGTTGCGGATCTGGGTCATGGAGTTGGTCTGTTCATAGCCGATGTCATGGAGCCAGTTTTCCACCTCCTCCACGTTGTCCACATCGTCCACCTTTACGTAGACCTCCTGGTAGCCGTTGTCCTGCTCCCGCATGACGCCGCCGGATCCGCTGATGATCACCCCTCCGGAGGAGGAGTTCTTGTTGCCGCTGAGTTTTTGGTATGCCTGCTCCACCATCTTCATATCCGAGATGCGCATGGCGATACCGGACTCGGTAAAGTAGTGCTTGGATGTATCGGAGACAAAGACCCCCATGACCACCAGCTCAAAGTCCTGGGTCTTTTCGTTGCCGTTGTTGTCGTAGGCGATCAGCCGCAGGGTAAGTTTGTCCTTTTCCACATCCACAAAGGGAGGCACCGGATTGCCCAGGGAATCGGTCTCTCCCGCCCAGCGCTGGCGCTTACCGCTGTTCCAGCTTTTGCGGGTATCCTGGAACCCATACCCCATGTTGGCGCCTACCAGCACCGGGATCTTCTTCTTGCCCAGATTCAGATCATCCGGGATCCAGCTGCCGCTCTGCAGCTGGAACTCCATCGCCTGCAGCGCGGTCATGTCCACGCCGTAGCTTTCATAAAAATACGCCTCATACCGGTCATTCTTGCCGGCATAGATGCTGGCATTGACATTATTGGCCGAATAGAACGGCGTAGCGGCCACCACATGCTCCTGCGCGCGGATGGTATCCAGCATCTCGTCGTCCAGCTTGGGGGTCTCCCCCACCGAACCGTAGGCATAGTTCCAGATCTGGATCTGGGTCAGGTCCCCCCAGCTTTGCAGCATGGCTTCGTTGTTGGCATTGCTGGCGATGCCCAGGCTGATCAGCACGATGATGGCGAAGGTGCCCACCACCACGCCGATCACGGTCAGGGCCGTGCGGCCCTTGCGGCGGCGCAGGTTGTCCGCGCTGAGCCGCAGCAGATCAGATATCTTCATCGCTGTCCTCCAGCTGCGCCAGTTTGGCAGCCTTCTTCTTGCGCACGATAATCACGGTAGCCGCGCCGCCGCCGATCACCACCACCGCCAGGATGATCCAGACGAACACCGGCACACCGCCGGAAGGCTCTTCCACATCCATCCCCATGGTGGGGTCCATGCTGGGATCCATCCACATATCGCCGCCGCCCATGCTCTCTTCCACAGTGCAGCTGAAGGTCTTTTCCAGGGTGACCACTTCGCCCTGGGCATCCTCATAGCTGAGCACGATGGTGCCCTCGATGGTGCCGGCCTCGCTGCCCATCAGAGAGAAATCCACCGAGTTCTCGGTGCCGGCGGCCAGATTCCCCAGATACTGGCTCTGGCCGGGGTTGGCCATGTTGCCTTTGAGTTCGGCGGACAGGTTGTTGATCTGCATCTTGCCCTTGTTGACAAAGGACAGGGAGAGATAGCCCTCCTCGCCCACCATGATGGTCTCGGGGGCCTCCAGGCCGGTGATCTCAAAACGGTCCGGCTGGGTGACCGGCACCGAAACGGTGGTGGAACCGTCGGTGGTGGGGGCCGCACCGGTTTTCTTGCCCTTGCCGGACAGCGCTACCGAGAATTTGGCCACGCCGCCGGTGAAGTTGGCGCCGGGCAGGATCTTATAGGTAACCTGGCGGGTACTGCCGGGGGCCATGTCGCCCAGGTACACATTCAGGTTACCGTTGGCCAGGGTCACGTTCTCGTCGTTGATGCCCAGGGTCACCATCACGTCGCCCAGATTCTCGCCGCCGTCGGTGGCGTAGATGGTCAGGGTCAGGTCAAACGGTTCGCCGGCCGCCACGCTGGTGCCGCCGAATTTGGATTCTTTCAGGATCAGGCCGGGGGTCTTGGGCACCGGGGTCGGGCTGGGTTCGGGGGTGGGCTCCGCTGTGGGCGCCGGGGTGACCTGCGGCAGCTGACATTCCACAACGGCAATGTTCTGGTTGGCCAGTTCCGCGATGGAGAAGCCAAAACCGTTCCCAGGCCCGTTGAACTTCAGGCCGGTAAACTCCGCGTATCCGCGGCCCTCGCTGACCTTGTACAACTGTGTGCCGCCGCTCTGCTGGACAAAATTGCCCGCGGTCATGGACGCGCCGCCACCGCTGGCGGACTGATAGGAAAAGTAGACCCGAATGGTCAGGTCGGTGGTGTACATCGGCACGCTGGTGGTGGAGACAAAGTCGTTGCCGCTGCCGCTGCCGATGGCATAGGATTCATAGGTAACGCCAGACACGCCGCCGCTCAACGGTTCAGGGGTGGGTTCCGGCACGGGCGTGGGCTCGACCGTAGCGACCGGCGTGGGGGTGGCGGTCGCCGCAGCGGGAGGCTGGGATGCCCCATCGGAAGATCCATCTTCCGCCTGCACGGCAGGGGTCGTCCCCGCCGCGCTGCCGCCCGCTGCCGGGTCCTCGGCAAAAACAGGGGTGATGGCGCAGAGGCTGCACAGCATTGCCAGCGCCAGAAATACGCTTAAAATTCGGCTCATCTTCTTCATCATTGTGGTTCCCTCTCCTGTTTTGTCAGCTTGTCAGTTCTGCGCCGGTACGGTGGTCTGGGGTTCCGCCGGCGCAAGGTCCACCAGATCTTTGAACATCTCGGCGCGGCTGCGAGCGCGGGTCTCCTCGTCCACCACCACATCGCTCTGCACCTTGCCGTCCATAATGGTGATCACCCGGTCCGCGCAGCCTGCCAGCTCCCGCTCGTGGGTGACCATTACAAAGGTGATATTGTTCTCCCGCGCCATCTGCAGAATGCGGTACAACACCTGCCGGGTGGTGGAGGAGTCCAGGTTGCCGGTGGGCTCGTCAGCAAAAATCACCTTGGGTTTTGCCACGAACGCCCGGGCGATGCCCACCCGCTGCTGCTGGCCGCCGCTCATCTCGGTAGGCTTGTGGTTGGCCCGTTTGGACAAGCCCATCTTTTTCAGTTCTTCCTTTGCCAGTGCCAGCCGGGCCTTGCGGGGCATTCCCTTGAACATCAGGGGCAGCGCCACATTTTCGGCGGCGGTCAGGTTGGGCAGCAGATTATAGCTTTGAAAAATAAACCCCAGATGCGCCTGCCGGAACTTTGCCAGTTCGTTCTCGTTCATGGCGCTGATCTCGTGCTTGCCGATAAACACCTGCCCGCGGGTGGGCTTTTCCAGCCCGGCCAGCTGATTCAGCAGGGTGGATTTGCCGCTGCCCGACGCGCCCACGATGCAACAGACCTCTCCCGGCTCAATGGCAAGGTTCACATCGTTCAGGGCAATGACCTTCTCGTGCCCTACCCGATACACCTTGCGCAGGTTTACGGTTCGGATAATGGGAGCCATCGCTTCACCTCAGTTCCTCTCAATTCCTCTCGTTTTTCAAATCAATGACAAGATCCCCACAAACGGGCGGATCCACCCGGTGAGCGAGGACTTGAACACCCAGTAATACAGCACCGCGAACACCTCGCGGAAATAGCAGGGCATCACCGAGACCAAGCTGATCCCCGCCGGCAGGGTACGCACCTGCGAAAACCCCGCCTGACGGGCGTAGCAGCCGGCCCGATAGCAGTGGAACGCGTTGGTGACCACTGCCACCGGCGCGTCGGCGGGCACCCCCGCCTGTTCCAGCAACGCCCGCGCAAAGCGCAGATTTTCCTCGGTGGAGGTGCTGGCGTCATCCACCAGGATCTGCTCGGCAGGCACCCCCTGCGACACCAGATAATCCCGCATGGCCTGCCCTTCCGGCAGCGCCTCGCCGTTTCCCTGGCCGCCGGTGGTCACGATCAGCCGGTCGGGGTCCTGCCGCCAATAGACCAGCGCCGCGTCCAGACGGCGGCGCAGCACGTCCGAAAGGCGCTCGCCCCGCAGGGCGGCCCCCAGCACGACGATGGCGCGCTCATCTCCCCGGGGCTGGTTGGTGTAGCCGCTCACCGCCACAAAGGCCAACAGTGCGCAGAACAGCCCCACGCCGCAGAAAAACAGATTGCGCAGCACCCGGCCCACCCCGGCCGCGCAGAACGCGTCGATCGGGCCGTGAAACAGTGCGTAGATCCAAAGCATCGCGGTGATGCCGTAGATCACAAGGATGCCAAAATTAAAGTTGGAGCGAAAGGTGCGCAGCACACTGTCGCCCAAAAACAGAATAGCCAAAGCCCAGATTATGTACAATTTCACCCGTGGAATCTCTCTCCCCCTCCCTCCGCCGACCGGCCGGTCGGCAGAGTATTCAGTTGTAAAACGATTTTGCCGCACGGATTATTTCATTCCTGCCGGGAAATGCCAGACAATGGCAAGACCGCCCAAAACAAAACGTTCCCGCCCCGACGGGGACGGGAACGCAAGCAGATCAGCGGCGGATCTCCGGCCACAGGCTGACGCCGGTAGTCATCGGGGTGTCCACATCCAGATACTCGCAGACGGTGCGGGCGATACAGGCAAAACTCTTGCGGGTGCCCAGGTCCACGCCGGGACGCACCGGCGCGCCGGCCACCAGAAGCGGCACATACTCGCGGGTATGGTCGGTAGTCTTGGTGTAGCCGGGGTCGCAGCCGTGGTCGGCCGTGATCATGACCAGATCCTCCGGACGCAGCTTTTTCAGCAGTTCGGCCAGGCCCCGGTCAAACCGTGTCGCCGCGTCGGCGTAGCCGTCGATGTTGCGGCGGTGGCCAAACACCATATCAAAATCCACCAGATTGATAAAGGCCAGGCCGCTGAAATCCCGGTCGGCCAATTCCAGGGTGACCCGCATGCCATCGTCGTTGTTCTTGGTGCGGATGGTCTCGGTATCCCCCTGTCCGGCAAAGATGTCGTGGATCTTGCCCACCGCGATCACATCCCGGCCGGCCTGTTTCAGATAATCCAGCATGGTGGGAGCGGGCGGCTTCAACGAGAAATCGTGCCGGTTCGCGGTGCGCTTGAAATCCGCGGCACAGCTGCCCACAAAGGGGCGGGCGATCACACGGCCGACCCCATGCTCCCCCTGGAGCATATCCCGGGCGATCTGGCAATACTGGTACAGGGTCTCCACCGGCACCACGTCCTCATGGGCGGCCACCTGGAACACGCTGTCCGCCGAGGTATAGACGATCAGCGCGCCGGTGCGCAGATGCTCCTCACCGTAATCCACCAGCACCTGCGTGCCGGAATAGGGCTTGTTGCACAGCACCTTGCGGCCGGTGCGGGCCTCAAATTCCGCGATGACCTCCGGCGGGAATCCGTCCGGGTAGGTGGGCAGCGCGCGGGGGCTTTCCACCCCGGCGATCTCCCAGTGACCGATGGTGGTGTCCTTGCCGTTGCTGGCCTCCTGCAGACGGGCAAACGCCCCCGCGGGTTCCGGGACCTTTTCCCCGCAGGCAACGCCATCAATATTGAACAGACCCAACTGCCGCATCCGCGGCACGTCAAACGCCGGGCTGGCGGCAATACTGGCCAGTGTGTTGGTGCCCTCGTCGCCAAAGGCGGCGGCATCCGGCTCCGCGCCGATGCCGAAGCTGTCCAGCACGATCAAAAACACTCGTTTCGCCATATATTTTACCTCCTTGCAGGCAAATTGTGTGGAAATCGACTGTATTATAGCACATTCTTTTGGGAAAAGAAAGACTATTACAGGAACGCTTGTCCCCGGTCCGATTTTCGTTTATAATAGGTGAGGTCAAATCCGCTCCGGGCCAAGCGGCTCCGGAACTTGTCCATAGAACGAAGGAGGAGAACACAAGATGCGAAAAACCAAGATCGTCTGTACGCTGGGTCCTTCCACCGACAACGAAGAGGTGCTGCGCGCCATGATCGAAAGCGGTATGGATGTTGCCCGCTTTAACTTTTCCCACGGCTCGCACGAGGAACACAAGCGCCGGTTTGAGACCCTGGACCGGCTGCGCCAGGAACTGGGCCGGCCGGTTGCCACCCTGCTGGACACCAAAGGCCCGGAGATCCGGCTGCGCCAGTTCAAGGACGGCCAGGTCAACCTGACCGCCGGGCAGGAGTTCACCCTGACCACCCGGGATGTGGAGGGCGACGCCACCATCTGCGCCGTCACCTACAAAAACCTGCCCCAGGACGTAAAGGCAGGCGGCACCATTCTGCTGGACGACGGCCTGATCGGCATGAGCATCCTGGATGTGAACGAGACCGATATTCTGTGCCGGGTAAACAACAGCGGCGTTATCAAGAACAACAAGGGCGTAAACGTGCCGGATGTTTCCCTGTCGCTGCCGTATATCAGCGCCCGCGACAAGGACGATATCCTGTTCGGCGTGGAGATGGGTTTTGACTTCCTGGCGGCCAGCTTTACCCGCACCGCCGCTGACATTCAGGACATCCGCCGTCTGCTGGACAGCAAGCAGTCCCACATGCGGATCATCGCCAAGATCGAGAACCGGGAAGGCGTGGACAACATCGACGCGATCCTGTCGGCCGCCGACGCCATCATGATCGCCCGCGGCGACATGGGCGTGGAGATCGACTTCACCGAGATCCCCGTGATCCAGAAGGACATCATCTACCACAGCTTCTCCAGCGGCAAACCGGTGATCACCGCCACCCAGATGCTGGAGAGCATGATCGAACATCCCCGCCCCACCCGTGCCGAGATCACCGACGTGGCCAACGCCATCTACGACGGCACCTCCGCCATCATGCTCAGCGGCGAGACCGCCGCCGGCAAATACCCGGTGGAAGCGGTGCGCACCATGGCGGCGATCGCCCAGCGCACCGAGAGCGACCACAACTATCTGTCCCGGATGCGCAAGGCGCCCAACGACCATCATTTGAGCATCGCCGCCGCCACCGCCCACGCCGCCTGCACCACCGCCGCCGACCTGAAGGCCGACATGGTGATCACCGTGAGCAAGAGCGGCGAGACCGCCCGTCTGCTGAGCCGCTGCCGGCCCGAACAGCCCATCCTCGCCTGTGTGATGGAGGAACAGGTGCAGCGGCATCTGGCCCTGTCCTGGGGCGTGGTCCCGCTGCTGATGCCCTACGCCCGCAACACCGACGAGCTGATCGATTTCTCGGTACACGCCGCTCAGGAAGCCGGTTTCGTGCAGGACGGCGATCTGGCGGTGATCACCGCCGGCGTGCCGGTGGGGATCAGCGGTACCACCAACATGATCAAGGTGCATCTGGTGGGCGACTCCCTGCTCACCGGCGTAGGCGTGGGCAAACTGGTTGCGAAAGGTCCGCTTTGCGTCTGCCGCAACCTGGAAGAGGTCCAGGCCAAGTTCCATCCCGGCGATGTTCTGGTGGTTCCCTACACCAACAACGACATGCTGGAATATATGCGGCAGTCCGCCGCCGTCATCACCGAGGAGCCGGGTCTGAACAGCCACGCGGCCATTGTGGGGCTGACCCTGGACAAAGCGGTGATCGTGGGGGCTGTGGGCGCCACCCGGGTCTTGAAAGACGATGTGCGGGTATCGGTGGACTGCGCCCGTGGCGTGGTGCGCCGTCTGCCCCAGTAAGGAAGGTGCAAACGATGGAACGCATTGCCAGTTTTTGCGTGGATCACACCACGCTGCGGCCCGGGATGTACCTGTCCCGACGGGACGGAGATGTGGACACCTGGGATATCCGGATGAAAGCGCCCAACAAGGGCGACTATCTGACCACCACCGAGGCCCACACGCTGGAACACCTGTTTGCCACCCGGGCCCGCAACGGCCGCTGGGCGGACCATGTGATCTATGTGGGGCCGATGGGCTGCCGCACCGGCTTTTATCTGCTGACCCGCGGCCTGTCCGACGCCGAGGCGCTGGAACTTGCCACCGATTGTTTTGCCTTTATGGCGGAATACGACGGCCCGGTGCCCGGCGCCAGCGAGGCGGAATGCGGCAACTGGAAAGACCTGGACGGCGCTTGCGCCCGGCCCCAGGCTGCCGCCATGCTTCAGGTGCTGCGCGGCTGGAGCCCGGAAAAGATGCGGTACGGTTCCGTTTGAGCGGCGTAACGCCCAGATCTGTATAACCGAAAAAACGCCCGTCGCGGAATCCATTCCGTGACGGGCGTTCTTGTATTTCAGTATGCCGGATCGAACAGGCGGCATTACTTGCCGCTCTTGCGGCCGGTTTTCTTTTCCGCCGGCTTCTTCTCCTCTGCCTTGGGGGCGGCAGGCTTCTTGGCCGGCTCAGTCTTGGTCGCCACCATGGCCTTGGGCGTTTCCGCCTTCACCGCGGGCCGGGTCTCCGGCTTGGTGGTCAGGCTGGTCGCCGCTTTGGGAGACTCTTCCGCCTTAGGCGCAGCTTTCGCCTTGGAGGCAGCTTCTGCCTTGGAGGCAGCTTCTGCCTTGGAGGCAGCTTCTGCCTTGGGGGCAGCTTCTGCCTTGGAAACAGTTTCCGCTTTGGGGGCGGCGGGCTTGGACGCCGCTTTTTTCGCGGCCGGTTTCTTTTCCACGGTCTTGGAGGCCGCCTTTTTGGCCGTCGGCTTCTTTGCGGCCGGTTTCTTTTCCGCGGCTCCGGCGGATTCCGCCTTGGGGGCGGCGGCTTTCTTTTCCTTGACCTGGCTGATGCTCCACAGCTGGTTTTCCCCGTTCACATCCTGCCAGATCTGCACATGGGCGCCGTTTTCCGTGCTCATCCCCACCACATCCAGGCACTTGCCGGCCAGGTTAGACTTGATCTTGAAGCGGCCGTCGTTGGTGGCTTCCAGCACCCACAGCTGGCTGGACGCGGGCGCGCCCTCCCACTGATGCACCCAGGTGCCGTCGGTCACGCCGCCGTCCACCAGATCCAGCATCTTGCCGGTAAAGCGGTTCTGGATCCGGTACACACCCTCGCCGGCGCGCACAAAGTTCCACTGCTGCCAGGGCTCGCCCGCGCTGGCGTACAACTGGATGGCCGCACCGTTCTCGGTGTTGAAATCCGCGACCTCCAACACCTTGCCAGTGGCGGCGGTAATGGTATAAAATTGATCTGCCTGGATAATGGTCTGGCTGGTTTTTTTCATAGTTCCTCTCTCCTTCAAAACACACTGCGTCTGCCCGGCAACCTGCCAGGATAGGAAACAGAGTCCACAACAGGCCCGACCAAAGGCAGAACGGCTATATGGCGCGCTTTGCAAAGGGGCGGGCCTATGTTCCGATTATACCATTTTTGCCTTTCGCGTCAAGCAAAACGCCGCAAAAATCGCCGTTTTGCCAGAGTGCGCGCCCTTTCGCGCCATTTTTTTGTATTGAAACGCCTACAAAAGGAGAAGTTTTATGCTCTATCGCCACGTAGTCCCCGCCGTGTTTCACCGGCGTCTGAACCGGTTTGTCGCCCTGGCCGACGCGGGACACGGCCCGCAGCCGGTGCATGTGAAAAACACCGGCCGCTGCGCCGAACTGCTGATCCCCGGCTGCCGCGCCTGGCTGCAAAAGGCCGAGGGCGCGGCCGAACGCAAGACCGGATACGACCTGATCGCGGTGGAAAAGGCCCGACCCGGCCGGGACCCGCTGCTGGTCAATCTGGACTCTGCCGCCCCCAACACGGTCGCCGGCGAATGGCTGGCGGGCGGCGGCCTGGGGCCGCTGGACGCTCTGCGACCGGAATGCCGGCTGGGAGACAGCCGGTTCGACTTTTTTGCCCGGCAGCCGGACGGCACGCCGGTGCTGGTGGAGGTGAAGGGCTGCACGCTGGAACAGGATGGGCTGGCCCGGTTCCCCGACGCGCCCACCCTGCGGGGAGAAAAGCATGTGCGGGAGCTGACCGAGCTGCGCTCGTCCGGCTACGCGTGCGCTGTGCTGTTTGTGGTGCAGATGGAAGGGATGCGCCGTTTTTCTCCCAACTGGGACACCCATCCCGCTTTTGGCGCGGCGCTGAACCGGGCGCAGGCTGCCGGGGTGCGGGTGCTGGCCCTGGGCTGCCGGGTGGAACCCGACCGGCTGGAGATCGCCTATCCGATCCCGGTAGACCTGACCGCGCCCGGGTAAAATTCCTCCCTTTGCCGGAAAACCGCTTGACATTCTGCCCCCAAACATGGTACTCTGCTCTTTAGTAAAAGGGAGTAGCCGGCGGGCCGCCAGCAAAGGCGGGCCGCAGCGGTTTGCGTCAGGTCGGGCTCACGGGCCCCGCTGCTGCTATAATTGGCAAGACTTTTACCACCGTGCCGCACAGGCCGGCGGTAAAGGTCTTTTTTGTTGTCTCGGCTTTCCCGAAAAGCAAAGGAGTGGAGCGAATGGAATACCTGTACGAAAACATCCTTCTTCTGGACTGGAAGATGGTGGTCATGTGGGTGATCGGCGGGCTGCTGATCTACCTGGCCATCAAGAAGGACATGGAACCCAGCCTGCTGCTGCCCATGGGCTTCGGCGCGATCCTGGTGAATCTGCCCATGTCCGGCGCGGTGACCCAGGGCGCCGAGGAGGGCGTGCTGGACGTGCTGTACAACGCCGGCATCGCCAACGAACTGTTTCCCCTGCTGCTGTTCATCGGCATCGGCGCGATGATCGATTTCGGGCCCTTGCTGCAGAATCCCAAGCTGCTGGTATTCGGCGGGGCGGCCCAGCTGGGTATCTTTTTGACCCTGAGCCTGGCCTGTCTGTTCGGCTTTGACCTGCAGGACGCGGCCAGCATCGGCATCATCGGCGCGGCCGACGGCCCTACCGCCATCTTTGTATCCCAGTGGTACGGCTCCAACTACACCGGCGCCATCATGGTGGCGGCCTACAGCTACATGGCCCTGGTCCCTCTGGTGCAGCCGGTGGTCATCCGGGCGCTGACCACCAAAAAGGAGCGGATGATCCGGATGCCTTACCAGCCGGCCAACGTGAGCCGCACCACCCGCATCCTGTTCCCCATTCTGGTGACCATTGTGGCCGGCCTGATCGTGCCCCGCAGTGTGGCGCTGGTTGGTTTTCTGATGTTCGGCAACCTGCTGCGGGAATGTGGCGTGCTGAACAGCCTGTCCGAGACCGCGCAGAACGTGCTGGCCAACCTGATCACCATCTTTTTGGGCATCACCATCGCCAGCCGGATGCAGGCCGAGCAGTTCCTCTCGCCGGACACCCTGCTCATCCTGGCGCTGGGTCTGCTGGCCTTCGTCTTCGACACGGCCGGCGGCGTGATCTGCGCCAAGATCATCAACCTGTTTGCCCGCACCAAGGTCAACCCGATGATCGGCGCCTGCGGCATCTCGGCCTTCCCCATGTCCAGCCGCGTTGTGCATAAGATGGGCCTGAAGGAAGACAACCAGAACTTCCTGCTGATGCACGCGGCGGGGGTCAATGTGGGCGGCCAGATCGCCTCGGTGATCGCCGGCGGCCTGCTGCTGAACCTGATCGCCCGCTAAACAAAGGAGGAATCCATCATGCTGAATACCGCGCTGTTTGTGGAGAGCCTGCTCTATCTGGGCAAAGGGATGCTGGGCATCCTGATCGTGATGCTGCTACTGGCCGGCTGCATCGCCCTGCTGAACCGGATCTTTCACGAATAACTTTCTTGCATTCCCGGCCGGGATGCGCTATACTGGGTGCCAGTGGGAATGAAGTTCTCCCCTGCCCGGCATCCGTCCGGCGCGAACCGCTCAAAATTCTGGAGCTGATGACTTCTGCCGCCCTGTGCGCAGAAGCCATCGGCTTTTTTGTTTGCGGGGCAAAATCTTTCCGGGAGGAATTGCGTATGCTGTTAAGTCTTGCGTGGATCTTTTTGTCGGGCCTGGCGCTGGGTGGGCTGATGCAAAAACTGGGCCTGCCCGGTTTGCTGGGGATGCTGCTCACCGGCATCCTGCTGGCGCAGCTGGGGGCCATCGACCCCTCGCTGCTGGGGATCTCCGCCTCCCTGCGGGAGATCGCGCTGGTGATCATTCTGCTGCGGGCGGGGCTGAATCTCTCCGCGCAGGACCTGAAACGGGCCGGCCGGCCGGCGGTGCTGCTCTGCTTTCTGCCCGCTGTGTGCGAGATCGTCGGCATCCTGCTGCTGGCCCCGCCGCTGCTGGGCTGCACCCGGCTGGAGGCCGCGATCCTGGGTGCTACCCTGGCGGCGGTATCCCCGGCGGTGATCGTGCCCCGGATGCTGCGGCTCATGGAGGAGGGCTGGGGCTCTGCCCGGGCGGTTCCCCAGATGCTCATGGCGGGGGCCTCGGTGGACGATGTGTTCGTGATCGTGCTGTTTACCGCCTTCACCGGTCTGGCCCAGGGGGATGGCTTCTCCGCGCTTCAGCTGGCCCGCATCCCCACCTCGATCCTGCTGGGGGTGGCCGTGGGGCTCGTCTGCGGGCTGGCTCTGAACCAGCTGTTCCGGCGCGTCCATCTGCGGGACAGCGCCAAGGTGCTGATCCTGCTGAGCGTGTCCTTTCTGCTGGTGAGCGCCGAGGATGCTTTCACCGGCTGGCTGGGCTTCTCCGGCCTGCTGGCGGTGATGGCGATGGGGGCGGCTCTCCAGGCCCGGTACGGGCTGGTGGCCGGCCGGCTCAGCGGCAAGTTCGGCAAGCTGTGGGTGGCGGCGGAGGTGCTGCTGTTCGTGCTGGTGGGTGCGGCGGTAGACCCGGCCTATCTGCTCCAGGCCGGCCCGGCCATGCTGGCGGTGATCGCAGGCGCTCTGGCGGTGCGGATGGCGGGGGTCATGCTCTGCGTGGCCGGCACCCGGCTGACAAAACGGGAACAGATGTTCTGCGCCATCGCCTACTGCCCCAAGGCCACGGTGCAGGCGGCTATCGGGCCGTTGCCGCTGGCGATGGGGCTGGCCTGCGGGCCGATGGTACTCACCGGGGCGGTGCTGGCGATCCTTCTCACCGCACCGCTGGGAGCGCTGGTCATTGACCACAGCTATGCAAAACTGCTGCGTCAGGACAGGCAGGCCACGCCACAGTAACGGATTTTACTTCGCGTCGCCAGGCTTGTACACGCTAAAAAACGGGAGAGGGCCCTACTGGCTCTCTCCCGTTTTCTGCAAGTTATGACGATCAGCCGGGGCTGAATACCGGGCGAATGGTGCCGTCCTCCCGGATGTGGCTCACGTCCAGCGTTCCCCGGTCGGTCTCGGAAAGCCCGTTCTCTCCCAGCAGGATCGCGCGGGTAAACTGCATCTTATACTCCAGATTGTTGGCGGTGCCCAACAGCACCGTCACCCGCCCGTCATAGATCACCTTCAATTCCGTCAGGCTGGTCATATCCACACGGGTGGTCTTTTCCAGCAACCCTTCCTGCTGCAGCGCGTTCAGGATCTGGCGCAGCAGGGTCAAATCCTTGCTGCGGTCCTCCGGCGCAGCGGTAGGTTCCGGTGTGGCAGAACCGCTATCCGAAGCGCTTGTATCGCCAGCCTGCGTATCCGATGACGCGCCGCTGGCGGCGTCTTCTTCGTTCAACTGCAAAAAGGTGCCCGGAACCGGTGTTTTTACCTGCACCCCCACCAGGCTCAACAAACCAGCCGGCTGGTTGGGGGAAAGTTCCATCACCTTGAATTTCTCACTCAAGGTGGCCCATCCGGCCGCCGTTTCGATGCAATAGGTGGCCACGGCCGGCTGCACCCGCACGATCACGGTGGAGGGTATATGCTGGTACACCTCCACCGTTTCCAGAAGCGGAAATTCCAGGGCCAGCTGGGAGGCCTTTTCCTGGGCGCTGAAGCTGTACAGCTGTTCGCCGGGATTTACGCCCAGCGCCGCGATGATCGCCTCCTCGGCGTAGGGGCCGGTATCCGCCGGGGTGGAGCGGTCCAGGTTCTGCACCGTGATCGTTTCCACCTTGAACAGCACGGTAAAGGAAAGCACCACACCGGTCACGATCAGCGCGGCGATCAGCAACCCGGCCAGGATCCGCCGGTTGCGCCGCCGGCGGCGCATCTCGCCCTTTGTTACCCGCCGCCGCGCTGCCTTCTCCCGCACAGGGCGCTTTTTCTTCCGTCCCGCCGGCCGTTGGGGCGCGGGTGGATGCACCGGCACCTCCCCCAGATCCAGTTCGATCTGCTGCATTCCGCCGCGCCGGCCCGCGGGACGGCGCGGCGGAATGGGGGCGGTGTTCTGATCAAACAGAGGGGCCTGCCGCACCGCACGCGGCGCGCGCTTACGCTTTCGCTTTGCCATGGCCCTCTCCCCTTTCCACAAGGCCGCCGTACCCAAACGGGCGCGGCGGCACAATTCTTTACTTTCCTTCGTCCACCAGCCGCAGCAGGCGGGCGGTAATTTTATTCAAACTCTCCGGTTCCGCCATGGCCCGGGCCATTTTGCCCATGACCTCCAGACGGCCCGGCTCGGCCAGCAGGCTCTCCACGGCCTGGATGAGCCCTTCCCCTGTCAGGTTTTTCTCCTCAATGACCAGTGCGGCGCCCGCCTTTTGCAGTTCCAGCGCGTTGTAGTACTGGTGATTTTCCGCCACGTTGGGGCTGGGGATCAGGATGGAAGCCCGGCCCGCCGCCTGCAGTTCCGCCAGCGTAAGCGCCCCGGCCCGGCTGATCACCAGATCGGCGGCGGTCAGCAGCTGAGGCATATTGCGGATGTACTCGCTGACCACCAGATCCTGCCCCGGCGCAAAGCCTTTCTGCTGGCCCAGCTGCCGGAACAGTTCCACCCCCCGGCTGCCGGTGGCATGCAGATGCAGGATGGCGTGGGGATGGGTCTTCTGCTCCCAGGCGACCAGGTCGGCCACGACCTCGTTGATGCGGCGCGCCCCCAGGCTGCCGCCAAAACTCAGGATCACCGTCTTATCCCCGGCGGCCAGACGGGCCCGCTCCTCCGCCCGGTTCTGGGTGAAGATCTCCGGGCGGACCGGATTGCCCACCACCAGGGTCTTGTCCGGCGCGCCCAGCTTTTCCACCGCGGCGGGCACCGCGGCAAACACTACGTCCACGTCCCGGGCCAGCAGTTTGTTCGTCACGCCGGGAAAGGCGTTCTGCTCATGGATCGCCGTGTGGATCCCCATCCTGGCCGCGCAACGCACCACCGGCCCGCTCACGTAGCCGCCGCATCCGATCACCAGATCCGGCCGCACCTCCTTCAGAATCGCCTTTGCCCGGGGCCCGGAAAGGGCCAGGTGCCAGATCGCCTGGAGATTTCGCACCACATTTTGCGGGGTCAGCCGACGCTGGATCCCGTTCACCTCAATGTGATGGAAAGGATAGCCCGCCTCCCGGACCAGGCCGAACTCCATCCCCTCCCGCCGGCCGGCAAAATGGATCTCCGCGTCCGGGCGGGCCGCCCGCAGCGCGCCGGCGATGGCCAGCGCCGGGTTGATATGGCCGGCTGTGCCGCCGGCCGCGATAAGCACTCGCATGGATCGCGCGCTCCTTTCCCTGTGTCAACTGTCGGTCGCTCAGGCACCGAAAAAGTCCTGGCGACGCGCCTTTTGTTCCTGCTCTTTCCGGGCGCGGTCCGCGGCCTGGCGTTCCTTTTCCAGCTGACGCTGAAGCGCCTGGTTGGCGTTGCCCGCCCGGCAGATACTGAACAGAACCCCCATCTGGGCCAGCAGCATAGTCAGGCTGGTGCCGCCGGAAGAGAAGAAGGGCAGGCTGATCCCGGTGTTGGGAATGGTGTTGGTGACCACCGCGATATTCAAAAACACCTGCCAGGCGATCTGGGCGGTAATCCCGATCCCCAGCAGCGCACCGTACCGGTCCGGTGCGTGCATCGATACCCAGGCGCACTGAATAATGAATGCCGCAAAAAGGCCGATGCACAGACAGGCGCCCACAAAGCCCAGCTCCTCACAGAGTACGGCAAAGATAAAGTCGTTCTGGGCTTCGGGCAACCAGAGGTTTTTCTGCACACTGTTGCCGATCCCCACCCCGAACAGCCCGCCGGAAGCGATGGTATACAGGCTCTGGGCCGTCTGCATGGTGCTGTTGAGAATATCGGAAAAGGGATCCAGCCAGCCGGCCAGCCGCTCTTCCACATAACCTTTCTGCACCAGGAAAAAGACCACGCCCACGGCGCCCACGCCGCCCGCGCCCAGGAACAGCCAGCGCAGGCTGGCGCCCCCCACCGCGATCATGGTCATCAGGATGCAGACCATCAGCACCATGGCGGAATAGTGGGGTTCAAACTTGAGCAGCACCAGAATCGGCAGCAGGAAGAACATGGGCAGCAGGATCCCGTACCACAAGGTCTGGAGGCGACGGCGGTGCGCGTCCAGCAGGTGAGCACCATAGAGGATCACCGCGAATTTGGCGATCTCACTGGGCTGCACATTGGGCAGGCCCGGCAGACGGATCCAGCGATGGTACCCGTTCAGATCGGGCAGGATGAGAACCAGCACCAACAGCGCCAGGGTGACCCCATAAAAGGCCCAGGTCCATTGCCGCAGCCAATGGTAGTCCACCATGGAAACGAACCAGGCCACCCCCAGCCCTGCCAGCGCGTAGAGGAACTGCGGCCCGATGTAGTAAAAGCTGTTGCCGTCGTGCTTGTAATAGGCCGTCACATAGCTGGCGCTGAACAGCATGATCAGCCCGAACACCATGAGCATCAGCAGGGTAACCGCCAGATAGGGGGACACCTGGCCGGGATGCCGGTAGAAAAACCGGGGACGGCGCAGTCGTGCCCGGTTGCGGGGAGCCGACCGCGCCCCACGTTTTTGTGCTGTCGCCGCCACGGCCGCACCTCCTTTTCTCCCTTGACAGAGCCGACACGAACCGTCAGCTCAAATACAAAAATACCACGCCCAGCAGGATCGCGCTGGCAGCCACAAAGCTGAAGGTGGCCACGATGCGCACCTCGCTCCAGCCGGAAAGTTCAAACGAATGGTGGATCGGGGTCATCTTGAAGATGCGCTTGCCATGGGTGAGTTTGAAGTAGATCACCTGGATGACCACGCTGCCCGCTTCACAGATATACACAAACCCCATGAAGACCAGCAGTTCCGGCCGCCCCATGCAGAAAGCCATAGCCGTGACGGCGCCGCCCAGGAACATACTGCCCGTATCTCCCATGAAGGTCTTGGCCGGATAGAAGTTCCACACAAGGAACCCGGCCAGCGCCCCGCCCAGCGAGGCGGCGTAGAGGGAGAGTTCAAACATGCCCAGCAGCCCGGTGATCAGCAGATAGCCCACCATGACCACAAAGGTCACGCTGCTGGCCAGGCCGTCGATCCCGTCGGTCAGGTTGACCGCGTTGACCATAAAGAGAATGCCCAGGAAGGCAATGGGATAAAAGGCCAGACCCAGGTCCACGGTGCCGAACGCTGGCAGCGCCACCAGGGTGGTCAGGTTGCCGCTGTGCGCCAGCGACGCCAGGAACATGGCGGCGATCACCATCTGGACGATCAGCTTCTGCCAGGCACGCAGCCCCAGATTGCGGTGGTGCACCACCTTGGCAAAGTCATCCGCGAACCCGACCAGGGAAAACGCGAAGGCGCAGAAGAGCACCTGAAGCACACCGGTCAGGCGGCCGGGAGAAAACAGCCCCGGTTCCCGCAAAAACAGGGTGAGAAGCGCGAAGCACAGCCCCAGCGTGCTGCCCAGGATGAAACACAGGCCGCCCATGATGGGAGTGCCCTGCTTTTTCTTGTGCCAGGTGGGGCCGATCTCCTTGATGGTCTGGCCCAGGTGCAGCCGGCGCAGCATCGGCACGATAAAGCACCCGGAAACGGCCGAGATCAGCGCCGCGCTCACCACGGCCACGATCAGGGAAACGGTTGTCATGGCTATCATTCTCCTTTTTTCTGCAACAGATAGTAGCGCTGCAGGATGGTTTCCAGCTGCATACCGCGGCTGGCTTTGGCCAGCAGGCCGTCTCCGGGGCGCAGCCAGGCGGCCAGACGGGCGGCGGCTTCATCCGGGTCGGTGCAATGCACCGTTTCCACCCCTGCTTCGGCTGCCGCACGGGCGGTCAGCGTGCTCTGCGGCCCGTAGGCCACCAGATAGTTTACCCCGTTTTCCGCGGCCCAACGCCCCACCTGGGCGTGGGCCTGCTCGCTCACCGCGCCCAGTTCCAGCATATCTCCCAGCAGCGCCGCCCGACGGGCCAGCGGCATTTGGCCAAACATCACCAGGGCGGCTTTCATGCTGTCCGGGCTGGCGTTGTAGCAATCCTCCACCACCGTGACCCCGCCGCTGTGCAGGATATGCTGGCGCATACCGGTGGCCTGGTACTCTGCCAGGGCGGCAGCGGCACGGGCCGGGTCCAGCCCCAGGCGGACCGCGGCTGTCCAGGCAGCCAGCGCGTCCCCTACATTGTGCCGGCCCGGGACCGGTATATACGCCTCAAACCGGCCATGTGCCCGGTCCTCAATGACAAAGGTCTGGCCGTCCTGTGCGTCCCGCACATCCAGCGCCCGCACATCGGCCGCGGAGTCCCCGGCGGCGCTGAACCACACCGGCCGCAGCCGGGCGGGCAATTTTGCCCCGGGCAGCAGATCGTCGTCCCGGTTGAGCACCAGCGGCGCACCGTCCGGCAGACCGGCACAGATCTCCAGCTTCGCTTTCAGAATATTCTCCCGGCTGCCCAGCGTTTCCAGATGGGACACGCCGATGCAGGTGATGATGCCGGCGGCGGGGCGGGCAGCCCGGACCAGCCGTTCGATCTCGCCCAGGTTGCTCATGCCCATCTCCACCACGCCGTAGCGGATGGTATCGTCCAACCGGAACAGGGTATTGGGCAGGCCGATCTCGTTGTTCTGGTTGCCCTCGGTTTTGAGGGTCGGACCAAACGCGGACAGCACCGCGTAGCAGAACTCTTTGGTGGTGGTTTTTCCCACACTGCCGGTGACCCCGATCAGGGTGGGTGAAAACAGGGTGCGATAGTTGGCCGCCATCCGCACCATGGCGTGGTGGCTGTTGGGGCACAGGATCAGCCGCTCGGGCGGAACACCCGGCACCGGCCGGTTGGCCACGATCCAGCCCGCGCCGGCCTGAAAGGCGGCGGCGGCGAAATCATGCCCGTCCACCTTCTGGCCGGGAAAACACACAAACACACAACCGGGCACGACCTTGCGGCTGTCGGTCACCACGGCGGTGACCGGGCTCGCATCGGCCAGGCCTATCCCGGCCAGCAGATGATTGGCGGCAATCGGCTGCATACATTCCCCTCCTTGCATGGAACAAATCCTTCCGCTAGTATGTGTAGCGGACAAGCGCACAAATTATTCCTCGCCCCCGCTGGAATCGGTGGTGGTGATGGTGATCAGGGTGCCCAGCGGCTGCTGACTGTCCTTTTCTATGCTTTGGGCGGTGACCAGGCCGTTTTCCGGGCCGGACACAACCACATTGAACCCCGCCGCCTTGAGCATCTGGGAGGCGAATTCGCCCCGGCGCCCCACCACATCGGGCACGGCGGCGGTGGTATCCTCGGTGCCCTGGGTGTACAGGTATACCGTGGAGCCCAACGGCACCTTGGTGCCGGCGGCCGGCGACTGGTGAATCACCTGGCCGATGCCGTCCACCAGTTCATGATCCAGGCCCTTGCTGTTCAGGGTGGACTGGGCCAGGATCCATTCGCTGGACAAGTTGCCCAGCACCAGATTGGGCACCGTGACGGTGCCGGACAGATTGCTGATATCCTTTTCAAAGCCCATGTAGGGGCCGATCTCGCTGAGCATGTTGCCCACCAGCGGCGCGCTGATGGTGCCGCTGGTCTCGAAGGTGTCGCTGCGCACATCGTCCAGCATGACCAGCACGGCGATCTGCGGGTCGTCCACCGGCATGACCCCCACAAAGCTGTAACTTACATTATAGCTGCCATCCTCGTTCGCGTCCACATCCAGCTTCTCGCTGGTGCCGGACTTGCCGCCGATCCGATACCCGGCCACATAGGCGTTGCGGCCGCTGCCGCCATCCACAACGCCCTCCATCATGCTGACCACCTGGCTGCTGACCGCCTCGCTGACCACCTGCCGCTTGGGTTCCGGATCGATCTCCTCCACCAGGTTGCCATTACTGTCCAGAATACTGCTCACAAGATGGGGCTGCACCAGGTAACCGCCGTTGACCACCGCGCTGACGGCGGTGATCATCTGGATCGGGGTGACCTTATGGGTCTGGCCGAAACTGCTGCTGGCCAGCTGCACCGGGCCCAGGCTGGAGAGAGAGTGAGAGATACCGCTTTCCTCACCGGGCAGGTCGATGCCGGTCTTTTCCCGGAATCCAAAGCCGTTGTAATACTCGTAGAACTCTTCCGAGCCCAGCCGCTGCGCGATCTGGATAAACGCGATGTTGCAGCTGTTGTTGACCGCCTGCCCCACCGTCTGCATGCCATGGGCCTTGTGGTTGAAGCAGGTGTAGGTGCGGTCGGCCACCGTGTAACTGCCCGGGCAGTTGAAGCTGGAGACCGGAACCACCGCGCCCGCGTCCAGGGCCGCGGCGGCCGTGACCAGCTTAAATACCGAACCGGGCTCATACAACTCGGTGATTGCCTTGTTTTTCCACTGGCGTTCCCGGGCCGCGCCCTGGGCGGTGGTAAACGCCTCGCCATCCAGGCCGTCCAGCGTGGCGGCCAGGTCCTCATCGTAGATGTTATAGGGATCGTTGGGATCAAAGTCCGGTTTGCTGGCCATGCCCAGCACCGCGCCGGTATTTACGTCCATGGCGATGGCCACGCCGCGTTCCTGCACATTGTAGGTGTCGATGGCCTCGCTGAGATACCGCTCCAGAATCGACTGGATGTTGATATCCACCGTGAGCACCAGGCTCTTGCCATCCTCCGCCGGATAGGTGGTGGCCTGGTCGTTGTCCACTTCATATCCCCACCGGTTGCGCACCGTCACGGTACGGCCGTCCACCCCGGCCAGGGTCTCGTCGTAGTATTTCTCCAGCCCGTAAAAGCCGTCTCCGTCCGCGTTGCAGAACCCCAGCACGCTGGCCAGGAACGCCCCGCAGGGATACTGCCGCACACTGGTCTGGGTGGTGATGACCGCCAGATCCTTATCAAAATCCGACACAAAAGCCTTGACCGCGTCCGCGGTGGGCTTATCCACACTCTTGGCCAATACTTTGTAGCGGGTGGACGTATCCGACAATTTCTGGTACACCTCATCCGCGTCCAGGCCCAGGATCTCCGCCAGCCCCTCGCTGGCCTCCGCGATCCCTTCCGGATCGCAGACCGTCGGGTCCGCGGTGATATCCCACACCGTTACGCTGCGGGCCAGCACATTGCCGGTGGCGTCGTAGATATTGCCCCGCAGAGCCGGCAGGGTGGCGTCCATCGTCTGCTGGGCCGCCGCCCGCGCCTGGTACTCATCCCCCATGGTGATCTGAAGCCAGTACAGCCGGCCCACCAGCAGACCAAAGCCCAGCACAACAAACAGCCCCAGCAAGATAGCGGTGCGCCGCGACAGCAGACGGGGCACACCAGGCTGGGGTTTGGGGGGAGCGGGCGAAATCGTTCTGCTCGTGGAAGCCATATACGGGTATACCAATCCTTTCCGGCAAACGCCGCGTTACGCCGATCCCATCGGCGGTGAAGAAAAAGCAAAAACGGCAAATGGGAGAGGCCCGACCGGTCCTCTCCCACGCCCTCTCCCCTTTCCGGCAAGAAAAGAGAGCGGTTGTTCCCCGCGGGGGCGGCATGCCGCCGCGCCCGCCGATCAGGGATTCAGATAATTCATCAGGCTGAGGGCCATCTCACCGATCTGGCGGGCGATCTTGTCCAGGCCGCTGGCCGGGCGGGTGATCTGGCTCTCCTGTTCCACCGTTATGTAGGTGACCTGGCTGGAATCGATCTTCATCAGCCCCAGCTTCGCTGCGATCTCATCCACATTGCTCTGGTTGGTAATAGCGTCCATCTGGCTGGTCAGGTAGCTGTATTCGCTCTGCGCGGCGGCCAGCTGGCTCTCATATTTCTGGATATCGGCCGCCAGCGCGGACACCTGCGCCTGGCTGAACAGGTAACTGCACAGCAAAGCCAGGAGGATTCCGCCCACCGCGACCACCCGCACCTGCTGGAGAGCGGCCCACACCATGCCGGTTCGGTGGCCTTTCGCCACCCGCAGCGGCTGCGGCTGTTTGCGGGCCCGGGCCCGATTTTCAAAGACCGACAGATCATACGCAGCCTGCGGCATGGTTGGCTTCCTCCTTTCCCGGTGAAATATGGTTTACAGTTTTTCGATGACCCGCAGTTTGGCGCTGCGGCTTCGGCGGTTTTCCTGTTGCTCGTCCGCGGTGGCCTCGATGGGTTTTCGATTGATCAGCCTGCCCTTGGCCTTGCCGCCGCACACGCAGACCGGCAGTTCCGGCGGACAGGTACAGGCGGTGGCCCACTGACGAAACCGGTTCTTGACCAGCCGGTCCTCCAGAGAGTGAAAGGTGATGATGGCAAACCGACCGCCCGGATTCAGCATCGAAAAAATGCCGTCCAGCCCTTCGCTCAAGGCGTCCAGTTCGCCGTTGACGGCGATCCGCAGCGCCTGGAAGGAGCGGCGGCTGGGGTTTTTGTCCTTGCGGCGCACAGCGGGCGGCAGCGCAGAGGCGATGGTGTCAGCCAGCTGAAGGGTGGTCAGAATGGGCTGACGCTCCCGCAGCCGCACAATGTGCCCGGCTATAGCCCAGGCATAGGGCTCCTCGCCATACTCCCGCAGGATGCGGGCCAGTTCCTCCCGGCTGGCGGTGTTGACCAGATCCGCGGCGGTGGGGCCGCTTTGGCTCATCCGCATATCCAGCGGCGCGTCCATCCGATAGGAAAAGCCGCGCTCGCCGTCATCCAGCTGATGGCTTGAAACCCCCAGATCCAGCAGCGCGCCGTCCAGGCCGGCGATCCCCAGCTGCTGCAGCACCTGAGGGGCGTTGCGGAAGTTGGCCTGCACCACGGTGGCGGGCAGACCCACCAGCCGTTCGGTGGCCACGGCGATGGCGTCCGGGTCCTGGTCCAGACTGATGAGCCGGCCGGTGGTCAGGCGGCGGGCGATTGCGCCGGAATGTCCCGCCCCGCCGGCGGTGCCGTCCAGGTAGATCCCTTCCGGTTTGATGGCAAGCCCCTCCAGACATTCCTGCAGCAGCACGGGCTGGTGGCTGAATTCCATGCGGGCTTGTCCCCCTTTCGGTCAGATATCCAGTTCCTCCATGGTGGCCGCCAGTTTCTGAGTATCCATGGTGATCTGCTCGTTGTAGGCGCGCCAGGAACGGGTATCCCAGATCTCGGCGTGGTTGCGGTTGCCGATGATGGTGACCTCTTTCTCCAGCCCGGCGTGCCGGCGCAGCACCGGCGGCAGCAGGATACGGCCCTGCTTGTCCGGCGTGACCTCCTCGGCAGCGGAGAACAAAAAACGCTGGATGTCCCGGCTCTTGGTCATACCTTTGGCGGCAAAGGTCGCCGCCAACTGCTCAAACTCACTCTGGGAAAAGGCCACCAGGCAACCGTCCAGCCAGCGGGTGACCATAAACTTTTCCCCCATCTCCTCCCGGAAACGGGCCGGAAAGTTCAGGCGGCCCTTTGCGTCGATGGCGTAGTTGTACTCGCCCACCAGCATCGCGGCCCGCCCCCTTTCCT
The DNA here is from genome assembly GCA_944388245.1 of uncultured Gemmiger sp. Lineage (GTDB taxonomy): Bacteria > Bacillota > Clostridia > Oscillospirales > Ruminococcaceae > Gemmiger_A. Next base: position 26,025 of record CALXIA010000011.1, read on the forward strand.
GTTGCGGCTTATCCGGGCTAAAGCGGGGATTTCCTCCCACTTTTACCCACTTCTACCCACTTATATGCTTTATTATACTGAACGCCCCCCCAAAAAGCAATAGGCCCGGTACAAAAACTCCGGGCCCGAATTGTCTTTTTTTGGCGTATTTACACGGTTTTTCCCGCCTTGCTATGGCGGGTGTGAAAGATCGGTTACAAAACAGGGACAAAGTATCCTTTGAGAAAAAGAACAGGCGGAGAGGCATACGCCTTTCCGCCTTGTATTGAGTTGCTGTCCGTTCAGCCGTTTTTGGCCGCCTGGCGCAGGTTGCTGCGCACATTTTTTACCTCGGCGGCACTGCGGACCAGCTGTTCCTCACTGGCGCGCAGCATATTGTCGCAATATTCGGTGACCGTCTGGCGCATCTCCCGGGCCTGGGTCTGGGCTGTGGACACGATCTCCGCCGCCCGCTGCTGGGCGGCGCGCACCACTTCCTGTTCCCCCACCAGGATGCGGGCCCGCTCCTCGGCCTTCTTGATGAGGGCCTCGCTCTCCCGCTTGGCGCCGGCGATGATCTCGCCCCGGTCCTGCACGATCGCCTTGGCCTGCCGGATCTCGTTGGGCAGGTTCAGGCGCACCTCGTCGATCAGGTCCCGAACCTTTTCCACATCCACCGCCCGCTTGCCGCCGCTGAAAGGCAGGCCTGTCCCCTCTTCCAGGGTTTCTTCCATCATATCCAACAGTTCATCGATATTCATAGGTCTGCACTCCTTTTCTGATAGCGGGTCACCAGGACGGTGCCGTATCGGTATTGTTTGATCTTTTCCAGCCCGGCGGCCTCGTCGGGAAGTTCGGCCGCCAGTTCGCTCTCGCAGAGCACCGTGCCGCCCGGTGTGATGCGGGCCGCCAAAAGCGGCAGGATCTCGGCCAGCGTGCCATGCCGGTAGGGCGGGTCCAGCAGCGCCAGGTGAAAGGTGTCCTGGGTGCGGGCAAGAAACGCGTCCGCTTCGCTCCAGACCACCTGGGCCCGGTTCTCCACGCCGGCGGCCCGGCAGTTGCGCTTGACCACCTCCACCGCGGGACGGCTGCGATCCACAAAAACGCAGCGGGCCGCGCCGCGGCTCAACGCTTCGATCCCCAGCTGGCCGCTGCCCGCGAACAGATCCAGCACCCGCGCCTCCGGGATCAGGAACTGCAGCGCGCTGAACATCCCCTCCTTGACCCGGTCAATGGTGGGCCGGGTCACATCCTCGCCGGGCAGGGTCTCCAGACGGGTCCCCCGGGCGGAACCGGAAATCACGCGCATACTTCAAACCTCCTTGGCCGCCCCGTTCGGGGGGCACGTTTCATTATGGGGGCTGGCGGGCGGCTTGTCAAGAGCCGTTTCCGGGTGAAAATGGGCAAAGATCGCCTGGGCTGTGACCGGACCCACCCCCGGCGTTTCACACAGCTGGTCCACCGAAGCCTCCCGCACCGCGGCCACCGTGCGGAATTTGGCCAGCAGCGCTTTGGCCGCCGCCGGGCCCACCCCCGGCACCTCGGTCAGGCGGGAGGAATAGGATTTTTTCTTCTGGGTCTGCCGCTGGTAGGAAATGGCAAACCGGTGCACCTCGTCCTGGATGGAGGTGATAAAGGTGAAGATCCCCCGGTGCATACTCACGGCGATCTCCGCGCCGCCGGGGGCCACGATGGCCCGGGTGCGGTGGCGGTCGTCCTTGACCATGCCGAACAGCGGCACATCCGCCAGCTTGGTGCCGGCAAGCGCCGTTTGCACCGCGCTCACCTGCCCGCGGCCGCCGTCCAACAGGATCAGGTCCGGTTTTTGGGCAAAAGAACCGGCGGCGTCCGGCTTTTCGTACTCAGCAGCCCGGCGGCTCAGGGTCTCGGCCATGCTGGCGTAGTCGTCGGTGCCCAGCACGGTGCGCATCTTGAAGCGCCGGTAATCGCTCTTTTTGGGTTTTCCCTCTTCAAACACCACCATGCCGCAGACGCTGGTGCCCTCGCCCCAGTTGGAGATGTCGTAACTTTCGATCCGGCGGGGCGGGGCGGGCAATCCCAGCACCTGGGCAGTCTCGTCCAGCAGGCGCTCCTGCTTGCCGTAGCGGCCGCTCTCCCGGGCCAGCCGCTCCACCGCGTTGGTGTAGGCCATGGTGACCAGCTTGGCCACATCCCCCTTTTGCGGCACATACAGGTGGACCTTGGCGCCCCGGGTCTGCTCCAGCAGCTGTTGCAGCGCTTCGGCGTCCTCCGGCAGGGCGTCCACCGCAATGGTGCGGGGGATCTCCTCTCCGTCCAGGTAGTAGCGGGACAAGAACTCCTCCCGCACCCCGTCCGCGTCGGCGGTGTCGTGAAACACGAACTCCCGCTTGTCCGCCAGACGGCCCCGGCGGTACCGCAGCACCGCGGCGCATACCGCCCGGGTGGTGGCGGCCAGGGCGATCACGTCCATCTGGGTGCGCTCGTCCACCACCACCTTCTGCCCTTCGCTGACCTTGCGGATGGCGGCCAGCTGATCCCGGATCAGGGCGGCCTGTTCAAAATCCAGCCGCTCGGCGGCGGCGGTCATCCGCTCCTCCAGGGTTTTGAGGATCTCCTTTTTTCCGTAACGGATCATGTGCACCGCCCCGGCCACCGCCTCGTTATAGGCCTCCCGGCTGATCTTGCCGCTGCACAGCCCCATGCACTTGCCGATATGGGCATTCAGGCAGGGGCGGCCCTTGCCGATATCCTCCGGGAACCGACGGTTGCAGCGGGGCAGCTGAAAGCAGTCCTGGGCGGTCTGGACCATCTCCCGCACCGCGAAGCTGGAGGTGAAGGGCCCAATATATTCGGCGCCGTCCTCCTCCTTCTGCAGCACGGCGGACAGCCGCGGGTAGGCCTCCCGGGTGACCCGCACATAGCTGTAGCCCTTGTCGTCCTTGAGCAGGATGTTGTATTTGGGGGTGTGGGCCTTGATCTGGCTGGCTTCCAGCACCAGCGCCTCAAATTCGCTCTGGCAGACGATCACATCAAACTCGTACGCGTTTTCGATCATCCGGGTGACCTTGGCGTCGTGCGGGACCCCTTCGCGGAAATACTGACGCACCCGGGTGCGCAGGCGCTTGGCCTTGCCGATATAGATGATCGTCCCCTCCTTGTCCCGGATGATATACACGCCGGGCAACAAGGGCAGCATACAGGCCTTTTCGTACAGCTGGGCTTTGGTCATGGATGAAAAGCTCCTTTGGCAAAAATACAGGGATAGCAAAAAGCGGGCAGCCGCCGGGCCGCCCGCTCATGACACGATGTTGGATTATTCGGCAAAACCGCTGTTGACCAGCTTGACCAGACCTTCCACCGCGGCCTGCTCGTCGGCGCCGTCGGCAATGATCCGGATGGTGGTGCCGCCCACGATGCCCAGGCTCAGAACGCCCAGCAGGCTCTTGGCATTGACACGACGCTCTTCTTTTTCGACCCAAATAGAGGACTTGTACTCGTTGGCCTTCTGAATGAAGAAGGTAGCGGGACGAGCGTGCAGACCGACCTGATTCTCAACAGTGACTTCTTTAACAAACATGGTACCTTCGCTCCTAATTCTCATCGTAAATTTGGGTTTGAGAGCCCCATTGCATGACAACATTTTATCGCATCCCCGCCCCCTTGTACAGGGGTTTTGGGCAATTTTGTCAGTTCTCCGAATCTGGGCTTTTTCAAAAACGCCGTGTTTGTACAACTTCACCAGTTAGTTTTTCACATACTTGGCCAGTTAGTCAAATGTTTTCAACATCTTTCCACAATTCAAAGAACACCGTGTTATTTCCGGGGACCGCGCGCCTGCCAGGCGGCGTACAGATCAGGACGGCGCGTCCGGGTGCGCTCCAGGCTTTGCTGCGCACGCCATTTTTCAATATTGGCGTGGTGTCCGGTGAGCAGCACCCCCGGCACCGCCCGGCCCTGCCAGACCTCCGGCCGGGTGTACTGGGGATATTCCAGCAGGCCGTTCCAATGGCTTTCCTCCTGGTAGCCCTGGGGCTCGGCCAGCACGCCGGGCTGCAGCCGCAGCACGCTGTCCGCCACCACCAGAGCGGCCAGTTCCCCGCCGGTGAGCACATAATCCCCGATGCTGATCTCCTCGTCCCCGATCGCCTGGATCACCCGCTCGTCCATGCCCTCGTAGTGACCGCAGACCAGCAGCAGATTGTCATATTCGGCCAGGCGGCGGGCGTGGCTTTCCTCAAAGCGGACGCCGGCCGCGGTCATAAAGACGATGTGGGGCCGGGGCCGGCCGTACAGCCAGTTCTGCCGGATGATGGCCCGGCAGCAGTCGTAGATGGGCTGGGCGTTCATCACCATGCCGCAGCCGCCCCCGTAGGGATAGTCGTCCACCTGTTTCTGTTTGTTGAGGGTATAGTCCCGGATCTGATGGCAGTGGGTCTCGACCAGGCCCTTGCGGGCGGCGCGGCCCAGGATGCTCTCGTTCAGATAGGCCTGGCACACCTCCGGGAACAGGGTGGCAATGTCGATGCGCATCATTCCGCTTCATCTCCGTTCTGGGCGGGGCCGAACATGCCCGGAATGGGCCGCACCCGGATATAGCCCTCCTCCGGGCATTTCTCCACCAGGAACTCCGCCACCCCCGGGAACCGGTACTCGGCGCCGTCCTCGGCGCGGACGGTATAGATATCCTGGGCGGCGGGATGGCTGATATCCTGCACCGTGCCGTAGCACGCGCCGGTATCCGCGTCCAGCACCCGGCAGCCCAGCAGATCCTGGATAAAAAAGGCGCCTTTCGGCAGGCGCACGTCCGCCCGGTCAATGTAGAGCACCCGGCCCACCATGGCCCGGGCCGCGTCCATGTCGGCCACCCCTTCCAGCCGCAGCAGGCCCATATTCTTGTGGGGGCGCAGACCGGTCACCCGCGTTTCGCCCTCGCCCTGAGCGGACCGGTACACCCGCGTCAGCCGGCCCAAAAAGGCCACACTGTCGCACCAGAGTTCCAGTTTCATCTCGCCGGTGACCCCGTGGGGCGCCACGATCCGGCCGATCTCCAGATATTGCTGCATAACGGCTCCTTTACTTTGCATGAAAAAAAGCCTTTTGCGCGGGGCAAAAGGCTTGTGACGGTGCGGCCGGGATCAGTCGATCTCGACCATGACCTTGTCGCCCTGACGGACGGCGGCCGCCCGCATCACGATGCGGATGGCCTTTGCGATACGGCCCTGCTTGCCAATGACCCGGCCCATGTCCCCTTCGGCCACATGCAGGTGATAGACGATGGTGCCGTCCTCTCGGGGGGCATCCACTGTGACCTGCACGGCGTCCGGCTCATCCACCAGCCCTCTGGCAACGGCCAGCAACAGCTCCTGCATGGATCGTACCTCCGTTTTGGGTTACAGAATGTTGGACTTCTTCAGCAGCACACGCACAGTGTCGGTGGGCTGAGCGCCGGTGGCGATCCACTTTTTGGCCTTCTCGCCATCGATGTTCACAACAGCGGGCTCCTTGGTGGGATCGTAGTAGCCGATCTCCTCAATGAAGCGGCCGTCGCGGGGGAAGCGGCTATCCGCCACCACAACACGATAGAAAGGAGCCTTCTTGGCGCCCATACGGCGCAGTCTGATCTTAACAGCCATGATTACGTTACCTCCTGAAAATCTTGCGGCCCGGTTCGGGCGCGGTAGAAAAATGTATAACACCCGCACCGCCTGGCGGCCTGGGTCATACCAAACATTGTGGGGGCGTTCAGCGCGGCAGCCGGCCGCCCATCCCCATCCGCCGGCCAAAGGCCTTGGGATTCTTCTTGAACTGCTTCATGAGCTTCTGCATCATTTCATACTGGCGCAGCAGGCGGTTGACCTGCTCCACCGTGGTGCCGCTGCCCGCCGCGATCCGCCGCTTGCGCTTGGGATCGATCAGGGAGGGCTTGGCCCGCTCGGCGGGGGTCATGCTGTAGATGATCGCCTCGACCTGGACAAACGCCTTGTCGTCCACCTGGCTGGGGTCGATCTTGTTGCCGCCGGGCAGCATCCCCAGAAGCGCCGACACACCGCCCATCTTCTTCATCTGGGCCAGCTGGGCCAGCATGTCGTTCATATCGAACTTGTTTTCCATCAGGCGGCGGGCTGTCTCCTCCGCCTGCTTGTCATCCTGGGCCTGCTGGGCCTTCTCGATCAGGGTGAGCACGTCGCCCATGCCCAGGATCCGCCCGGCCATGCGGCCCGGATGGAACACCTCCAGGTCATCCAGCTTTTCGCCGGTGCCCTGGAACTTGATCGGCTTGCCGGTGACCGCCTTGACGCTGAGCGCCGCGCCGCCCCGGGTATCGCCGTCGGTCTTGGTGAGCACGATGCCGTCCACGCCCACCGCCTCGTTAAAGGCTTTGGCCACGTTGACTGCGTCCTGACCGGCCATGGCGTCCACCACCAGCAGCACCTCGTCCACCGTGACGGCCTGCTTGATCCGGTCCAGCTCGGCCATAAGGGCTTCGTCCACATGCAGACGGCCGGCGGTATCCAGGATCACAATGTCGTTGCCGTGGTCCTTGGCGTGGGCCACCGCCTTGGCGGCGATCTCCTCGGGCTTGGCCTGGCCCATCTCAAACACCGGCACCCCGGCCTGGGCCCCCACCACCTTCAACTGGTCGATGGCGGCGGGCCGGTAGACGTCGCAGGCCACCAGCAGCGGGCGGTGCCCCTGTTTCAAAAACCACTTGCCCAGCTTGGCGGCGTGGGTGGTCTTGCCATTGCCCTGCAGGCCGCACATCATGATGACCGTGGGCGGCTTGGATTTGATATGAATACGGGCCGCCTCCTGGCCGCCCATCAGGTTGGTGAGTTCCTCGTTGACGATCTTGACCACCTGCTGGGCGGGGGTGAGGCTCTCCATGACCTCCTGCCCCAGGGCCCGCTCGGTGACCTCATTGCAAAAATCCTTCGCGACCTTGAAGTTGACGTCGGCCTCCAGCAGGGCCATGCGCACCTCCCGCATGGCGGCCTTCACGTCCGCCTCGGTCAGCTTGCCCTTGCCGCGCAGTTTTTTGAATACACCGGCCAGACGGTCGGAAAGGGATTCAAATGCCATATCGTTTCCTCGCTGCCCTTACTCGCTGATATGCTCGATCAGTTCCAGCATCTCGCTGGTGGCCTTGTCGATCTCCTCGCTCATGGCGTAGGAGGTGGAGTTGTAAAAGCGGATATCCCGCGTCAGCTTTTCCAGCTGGGCGACCCCCTCCTGCACGGCCCGGTACCGGCGGGCAAAGCCCACCTTCTCCTCCAGTTCCAGCAGGATGCTCTCGCCCCGCTTGATGGAGTCCCGCACCCCCTGCCGGGTGATGCCGAAGTTGTCCGCGATCTCCGCCAGGGAGAGATCGTCGTTGTAATACTGCTCCATCACGTCGCGCTGCTTTTCGGTCAGGACCTCGCCGTAAAAATCCAGCAGGTAGGAAATCTCCAGATTCTTGGCCACGGCTGCCCCTCCCTCCGCATTTCTGTAAAGTTCTTTGCTTTACAGTTGCAGATTATACCAGACCGGCCGGACGCTGTCAAGGGGCGCGGCGCAATTCTTTTCGCTTTTTTGCGCTTTGTCGCCCGCCCAGGGCCGCAAGCGCTTGACGGCGGCCGGCCGATGGAATAAGATACTATAATAAAGGGACAAAATCCGGAAGGAGGCGCCCGCATGGAGGTGCTGAACAGCTACTACCCGGTTCTCTATCGCTGCCCGGTCATCCGGCTGGGCGGATACGCCGCCCAGCATAGCCTGAACGGCGAGGTGCTGGCCTATCTGGATTTTGGGGGCGCCACCGGCAGCGCCAAGGACGGGCTGGCCGAGAGCATGCTGGCGCTGGCCGCCGAGCGGGGCGATCTGGCCCCGGGGCAGATGGTGGTGGAGGCCAGCAGCGGCACCTTCGGCGCGGCGCTGGCGCTGGCCTGCCGGGTCAGCGGACACCCGATCACCCTGATCGTGTCCCGCACGCTGGACGCGCAGCGGATGAGTTATCTGCGCGGGCTGGGCGCCAAACTGCTCTATTCCTCCCCGCTGGATGGCCGGCGGGGCATGGAGCAGCTGGCCCGCCAGACCGCCGAGAGCTGCGGCGGCTATTACATGGACTACTTTGCCAACGACGACAACCCGGAACATCACCGGCGGGTGACCGGCCCGGCGATCCTGAAGGCCACCGGCGGCCAGATCGACGCGGTGGTGGCCGGGGTGGGCAGCGGCGGCACGGTGACCGGCGTGGGCGAGCACATTCGGGCCTGGCACGACCACATCAAGATCGTGGCGGTGGAGCCCTACGAGAGCCAGGCCATTGGCGGAGGATTTGTGGGCAAGCACGGCATCCCCGGGCTGGGAGCGGGATTTGTGCCCGCCAACTACAACCCCTATGTGGTGGATCTGGTCATGGCTGTGACCAGCGGGGACGCCCAGCGCGCCGCCCGGGAGGTGCTGCTGAGCGACGGCATTCCCGCCTGTCCCAGTGCGGGAGCGGCGCTCTTCGCGGCCCGGCAGCTGATCGAAAAAGGCAAGGCCCGCCGTCCGCTGTGTATATTCAGCGGGCGCGTGACCTATGACTGATATTACTTTTGAGGGAGAGGGAATCCAACCATGATACCGGAGCATTACCGGCAGATGCTGGGGCAGAAATCGGTCATTCGGGAGATTTTTGCCTACGGCATGGAGCGGGCCAAGGTGATCGGCCCGGAAAACGTATTCGACTACAGTTTAGGCAATCCGTCGGTACCGCCACCGAAGGAATTCACCCAGGCCATGCTGGACCTGCTGCAGAACAGCGATCCGCTGACCCTGCACGGCTACAGCCCCAGCCTGGGCATCGAGAGCGTGCGGCAGGCCATTGCCGATTCGCTGCACCGGCGGTTCGGCATCGCCTATGAGGCCAAGCACATCTTCCCCACCACCGGCGCGGCGGGGGCCGTGGCCCACGCGCTGCGGGCGGTGTGCCGGCCCGGTGACCGGGTGCTGGGCTTTGCGCCCTTCTTTTCCGAATACCGGCCCTATGTGGAGGGCGCCGGGCTGCGGCTGGATGTAGTGCCGCCCCATGTGGAGGATTTTCAGATCCAGTTTGACGAACTGGAAAAGCGGCTGGCCCCGGATGTGGCGGCGCTGCTCATCAACACCCCCAACAACCCCAGCGGCGTGGTGTACACCGAGGCGACCCTGCGCCGTCTGGCCGCCCTGCTGGAGGAAAAGCAGAAGGAATGGGGCCAGCCCATCTACCTGATCAGCGACGAGCCCTACCGGGAGATCGTGTTTGGCGACGGGCCGGCCCCCTACCCGGCGGCCATCTATCCCAACACCCTGACCTGCTATTCCTTCAGCAAGTCGCTGAGCCTGCCCGGCGAGCGGATCGGCTATGTGGCGGCCGGACCGGACTGCGCCGAGGCGGCGACTATTATTGATATCTGCGGGCAGATCTCCCGGGGCACCGGCCACAACTGCCCACCCTCCATCATCCAGCTGGCGGTGGCCCGCTGCCTGGATGTGACCAGCGACCTGAGCGTTTACCGCACCAACCGGGACATCCTGTACAAGGAACTGATCGATCTGGGCTTTACCTGCGTGGAACCGGGCGGCACCTTCTACATCTTCCCGAAAGCGCTGGAGGCGGATGCGACGGCCTTCTGCAAAAAGGCGATGCAATACGATCTGCTGCTGGTGCCGGGCGACGGCTTTGGCTGCCCGGGGTATTTCCGGATGGCCTATTGTATCGACACCGACAAGGTGGTGCGCAGCCTGCCCGCGCTGCGCAAACTGGCGGCGGACTATCGCTGACCCATCTCGACAGACAAAACCCGGCGCGCTGCCCGCGGGCAGCGCGCCGGGTTATTTTGCATGGGGCAATCAGCTGAGCAGGGGCTTGAGGGCCGCGGCCAGGGCGTCCTTCTGGGCCTGCGCCTCGGCCAGGTCCTTGCCCAGGGTGGTGAAGTAGGTCTTGATCTTGGGCTCGGTGCCGCTGGGGCGGACCACCACCGAAGCGCCGCCTTCCAGCGCATAGATCAGCACGTTGGCGGCGGGCAGGTCGATGGGCTCGGTCTTGCCGGTGACAAAATCGGTCCTGGTGCGGGCCTGGTAGTCCGACACCGACACCACCTTGCAGCCGGCAAACGCGGTGGGCGGATTCTGGCGCAGATGCTGCATGATACCCGCCATCTTGTCCATGCCGGACAGGCCCGGGAACTCAAAGCTGTCCACCTTGTTCAGGTAGCGGCCGTACTGGGCGTAGATGCGCTCCAGTTCCTCCTTGATGGAGGAGCCGATGCTGCGGTAGTAGGCGGCCATCTCGCAGATCAGCATGCTGCCCACGATGGCGTCCTTATCCCGCACATAGCTGCCCGCCAGGTAACCGTAGCTCTCCTCAAAGCCGAAGATGAACCGCTCCACCTGGCCCGCGGCCTCCAGCCGGGCGATCTGGTCCCCGATCCACTTGAAGCCGGTGAGAACGTTGCGGCACTCCACCCCATAATGGGCAGCCACCACGTCCGCCAGCGGGGTGGACACGATGCTCTTGACCATGACCGGGTCCTTGGGCATGGTGCCCTTCTCGATGCGGGCGGCGCAGATGTAGTCCAGCAGCAGCACGCCCACCTCATTGCCGCTGAGCAGCTCATAGCTGCCGTCCTTGCAGCGCACGGCGATGCCCACCCGGTCCGCGTCCGGATCGGTGGCCAGCATCAGGTCGGCGCCGTTCTTTTCCGCCAGTTCCAGCCCCAGCCGCAGCGCCTCGAAGATCTCCGGGTTGGGATAGGGGCAGGTGGGGAAGTTGCCGTCCGGCTCCTTCTGTTCGGGCACGATGGTAACGTCGGTGATGCCGATGTCCCGCAGCACCCGGGTGACCGGGACCAGGCCGCTGCCGTTCAGCGGGCTGTACACCAGCTTGAGCCCGGCGGTGGCGCACAGGCCCGGGCGCACGCTGCAGGCCTTGATGGCGTCGTACAGTGCCTCGTAGCAGGCGTCCTCCACGTACTGGATCAGGCCGGCGGCCATCCCCTCCTCAAAGGGCATGGTCTTGGCGCCGGTGAGCACATCGGTCTTCTGGATCTCGGCATAGACCACATCGGCGGCCTCGTCGGTCATCTGGCAGCCGTCCGGCCCGTAGGCCTTGTACCCGTTGTACTTGGCCGGGTTGTGGCTGGCGGTGACCATGATGCCCGCGTTGCAATGGTAATACCGGGTGGCAAAACTCAATGCCGGAACCGGCATCAGTGCCTTATAGATGCGCACCTTGACCCCGTTGGCAGCCAGCACTTCGGCGGCGGCTTTGGCAAACACATCGCTCTTGATACGGCTGTCGTAGCTGATGGCCACCGTCTGGGTGCCGCCCTGGGTCTTGACCCAGTTGGCCAGCCCCTGGGTGGCCTGCCGCACCACATACACATTCATCCGATTGGTGCCCGCGCCGATGACCCCCCGCAGACCGGCGGTGCCAAACTTGAGCGCCACGGCAAACCGGTCCTGAATGGCCTCCTCGTCCCCGCGGATGGATTCCAGTTCGGGTTTCAGGTCGGCGTCGTCCAGCTTTGCAGCAAGCCAGCGTTCATACTCTTGCTGATACATGGCAATTACCCTCTTTCTGTGCCTGTACAAGGCAAAATGGGATCTCTAATCTCCATTTTATAGACAGGTGGCAGGATTGTCAATTCGCACTTGTGGATTTCGCCGGGCCGGTCTATACTTAATTTAGTATAGAAATCGGGAGGAACGGCCATGTTTGCCAGGGTAAACAGTTTCGGGATCCACGGGCTGGAGGGCTTTCTTGTAACAGCGGAAGCCGATCTGAGCGGCGGGCTGCCGCAGTTTGCCATTGTGGGCCTGCCGGACAGCGCGGTAAAAGAGGCCGCCGACCGGGTACGCAGCGCCAGCAAGAATCTGGGGTTTGGCTGGCCGGCCGGGCGGATCACGGTAAATCTGGCCCCCGCCCATCGCAAAAAAGCCGGGCCGGTGTATGACCTGCCCATCCTGCTGGGCATCCTGTGCGCGGCGGGGCAGCTGCCGCCCCCGCCGCCGGACTGCGCCTTTGTGGGCGAACTGGCGCTGGATGGGGCGGTGCGGCCGGTGAACGGGGTCCTGCCCATGGCGCTGCACGCGGCGGCGTGCGGTATTAAGCAGCTGTTCGTGCCCGCGGCCAACGCCCGGGAGGCCGCGGTGGCCGAAGGGCTGGCGGTATATGGGGTGGACAGCGCCCGGCAGGTGGCGGAGCATCTGCGGGGCAGCGCGCCGCTTTCGCCGGTGGAGCCCTGCCGCTATGAGGGCGACGCCGCCGGTGACATTCCCGATTTTGCCGACGTGCACGGCCAGGCGGAGGCCCGCCGGGCCATGGAGGTGGCGGCGGCGGGCGGCCACAATATCCTGCTGATCGGCCCGCCGGGCACCGGCAAGAGCATGCTGGCCAAGCGTCTGCCGGGCATCCTGCCCCCCATGACCCGGGAGGAAGCGGTGGAGGTGACCCAGATCTACTCGGTGGCGGGGCTTCTGCCGGCCGGCAGCGGGCTCATGACCCGGCGGCCCTTCCGCAGCCCGCACCACAGCGTAAGCGCCACCGCTCTGGCGGGCGGCGGGTCCAATCCCCGGCCCGGCGAGGTGAGCCTGGCCCACGACGGGGTGCTGTTTCTGGACGAGCTGCCGGAATTCAGCCGGGACGCGCTGGAGATCCTGCGTCAGCCGGTGGAGGACGGGCAGGTGACGGTGAGCCGGGTGGCGGGCAGCGCCACCTATCCCAGCCGGTTTTTGCTGGCCGCCGCCATGAATCCCTGCCGGTGCGGCTACTTCGGCCACCCCACCCGGGCCTGTACCTGTCCGCCCAGCGCCATCGACCGGTATCGCCAGAAGATCAGCGGGCCGCTGCTGGACCGGATCGACCTGCACGTGGAGGTGGCCCCGGTGGACTATGAGGACCTGGCCGACACCGCCGGCGGCGAGAGCAGCGCCGCCATCCTGGACCGGGTGCTGGCAGCCCGCCAGATCCAGACTGCCCGGTACGCGGGCACCGGGGTGCGCTGCAATGCCCAGCTGCCCCCTGCCCTGCTGCGGCGGTTCTGCGTGACTACCCCCGCCGCCGCGGCCCTGCTGCGGGAGGCTTTCCGGGCCATGGGGCTCAGCGCCCGGGCCTACGACCGAATTTTGAAGGTGGCCCGCACTATCGCGGATCTGGCCGGCGCGGACCGGATCGGTGAAGAGCATCTGGCCGAAGCGCTGCAATACCGCAGCCTGGACCGCAAATACTGGTATTCCAACTGATCTTCCCGGTGGGCGATGCCCGCCGGGTTTTTGTTTGTCGAAAATAATTTATTGTTTTTCGATAAATTTATATTGATTTTCAATTCATCCTATGGTATAGTAGCGTCAGAGGATATCCCGACAAGGAGGAGCGGAAGTATGAGACTTTCCAATGAGCAAAGCATCCGGCTGTCCAAGGTATGTGTATGGCTGTTCATGATCCTGCTGGCGGCGCTGGACCTGGGCTGCTACTGGGCGGTGGACTGGTTCATCGGCACCCGGCCGGTGCTGCTGGGCTTTGGCCTGCGGGAAGGGCTGCTGATGATGAGCACCATCTATCTGGGCAGCGCGCCCGCCTGGGTGCTGCTGATCAATCTGCATCGGCTGCTGGGGGCGCTGGCCGCCGGGCAGGTATTCGTGCCCGCCAATGTAGCCCGCCTGCGGCGGGTGAGCTGGTGCTGCACAGCGGCCTGCCTGCTCTGCCTGATCAGCGCTTTCTACTATCTGCCCTGGCTGCTGGTGGCCGTGGCGGCAGGCTTTATGGCGCTGATCGTGCGGATCGTGAAAAACTGTTTTGCCCAGGCCGCCGCCATGAAGGACGAACTGGATTTTACCATTTGACGCCGGGAGGGAGAAGCGTATGTCCATCCGAATCAATCTGGATGTGATGATGGCCCGCCGCCATATCGCCGCCGGCGAGTTGGCCGAGCGGATCGGGATCACCCCGGCCAATCTGTCCATCCTGAAAAACAACAAGGCCAAGGCGGTACGTTTTTCCACCCTGGCCGCCCTGTGCCGGGAACTGGGCTGCCAACCCGGCGATCTTCTGGAATACCGGCCGGATGAGGAGGAAACGCCATGAAACGAGCCTTTGTTGTATCCTTTCTTCTCTGTCTCGCGCTGGCGCTGGCAGGCTGCGCCCGTTCCCCGGAGCAGCGGGCAGCCGAGGCCCTGGGTCTGGACCTGTCCGCCGGGACCGTCGCGGTGGATACCGATACCCATGGGGGGTTCCACGGAGACGGGGCCGCTTGCTTGAAGCTGACCTTTCCGGACAGCGCCCTGGCCGACCTTCTCGCGGCCGACCCGGCCTGGAAACCGCTGCCCCTCTCCGACGTGGCCACCGCGCTGGTCTACGGCCGAACGCTGGAACAGGACGGGGTCAGCATGAGTTGGGGCCCCTATCTGACCAAGGAGGACGGCCAGCCGCTGGTGGATCCGGCGGTGGAGAACGGCTGGTACCGGCTGATCGACCGCCACGCCGACGCCGCCGACCCGGCGGACGAGAGCGCCATCCTGGGGCGCGGGTCGCTGAACTTTACCCTGGCGCTCTATGACGCCGACCGGAACGAACTGTACTATCTGACCCTGGACACCTGATAAGGAGAATCATCATGGATAAGAATCTGCAAGAGGGCGCGGGGCGTCCCCTCTATATAAATGCGCCCCAAACGATCCCGGCCGCGCCGGTCAAACCGCCTTTTGCCGTTACTTCGGCCGAGTTGTGGGCCGCGCTGGGCAGCTACCTGATCGGATTTTTCTATATTCAGTGGGTCTTCTGGAACGCGAACATAGCCGGCGGCTGGCTGGCCGTCTTCGCGGTGGCCTTCTGCGCCGGGGTGGAGATCTTCTGCCGGGCCATGGGGCATCGCCGGGTTCCCGCCGAAAGCTGGTTCTGGCTGGCCTGCCTGGGCGCGGTGGCGGTGAGTTTCGCCCTTTGGGGCAGCGTCGGCGCCACGGTGGGCGGCTGGGACATACTGGCGCTCCACGGGCTGGCCGTTTACTGGACCCTGATCCGCACCGGCTCGCTGAGCGAGGGTGGCACCGGTCCGATGCTGGTACTGGACCTGGCGCGGGGGTTTCTGCTTTACCCCTTCGGCGGCTTTTTCCTGCGCATCCGCACCCTGCTGGCCCGCATCCGGCGCACAAAGCCCGGCTCCAAGGGCCTGACAGGCGTAGGTCTCGGCCTGGTCGCCGCCATTCCGCTGCTGGCGATCGCCTACCAGCTGCTGGCGGCGGTGGACGGGAATTTTGCCGCGCTGATCCGGTTCACCATCGACTGGAACTGGCTCAACGGGGAACTGGTGCTGCGGCTGATCCTGAGTTTGCCGGTAGGGGCCTGGTTGTATGGGCTGGTCGCCTCCTGCCTGCGGGCCCGGCCCGACCCGGCCCTGCCCGCCGAACTGCGCCGCGCGGCGGAGGAGGCGCGGGTGCTGCCCGCCAGCACTGCCGGCGTCCTGCTGGCCGCGTTGAACGGGCTGTATCTGGCTTTCTTCCTGCTGCAGGGCAGCTATCTGCTGGGCGGTTTTTTCGGGCGGCTGCCGGCGGGTTTCACCGCCGCGGAGTACGCGGTCAGCGGGTTTGGCGAAGTCTGCCGGCTGATGCTGCTGAACCTGGCCGTGCTGGGCGGCTGCGCCAAATTCGGCCGTGTGCCGCTGCGCCGCAGCCGGGTATTGCAGGCGCTGGGCGGGGTGCTGTGTGGTTTCAGCCTGCTGTTTGTGGCGGTGGCCGCCGCCAAGCTGGGCCTGTATATCCGCCGCTTCGGCCTGACCCCCCGCCGGGTGCTGGCCGCCTGGTTCATTCTGGTGCTGGGCGCCTGGGCCTGCATCGCCCTGCTCACCCTGCTGCGCCCCATCCGGGCCGTCCGTCTGGCGGTGTGGGTAACGGCGGCGGCTTTTGCGCTGCTCTGCCTGTCTGGTCCGGACGGCTGGATCGTGCGGGGCAACATCGCCCTGTACGCCCACGGCGTGGTGGACGAGATCGACCCGGATGTGATCGGGCAGTGTACCCGCTGGGAGGGCCCGCGCCAGCTGGCCCAGCCCCTGCTGGACAGCGGCTGGATGCTGGGCCGCACTGAGGAGGAACTGGTGGACATGCTGGGTTACATGGGCAGCTCGGGCAGCGGCACCCTGTTCTGGCCTCTGGGCGAGGGCCGGCAGCTGATCGTGACCTTTGACCCGAGCACCGACCTGTCCGCCCGGGCCGAGATCCGATAAACGGGATTTCACACATCCCTCACCGGATGCTTGCAGAATCCACACAGCGCCACCCTATACTGATGCAAGACCGATCAAGGTCATCCCGGAAGGGATGGCCTTTTCTTTTGCAGAGGAGGGTTTCCCATTGATCCAGGCAGAACACCTGACCCGCCGGTACGGCGCCCGGGTGGCGGTGGAGGATCTTTCCTTTACCGTACCTACCGGCCAGATCTGCGGTCTGCTGGGGCCCAACGGCGCCGGCAAAACCACCACCCTGAATGTGCTGACCGGGTATCTCGCGGCCAGCGAGGGCCGGGTCATCGTCAGCGGGCATGACATTCTGGAGGAGCCTATGGCCGCCCGGCGGCAGCTGGGCTATCTGCCGGAGCAGCCCCCGCTCTACCCGGAGATGACGGTGGAGGAATACCTGCGCTTTGTGGCCGAATTGCGGCGGGTGCCCCGTGCGGAGCGTTCCGCCCAGGTGCGCCGTGCCATGAACCGGGTGGCCGCCGCCGATATGGCCCGCCGGCTGATCCGCAATCTGTCCAAAGGATACCGCCAGCGGGTGGGGCTGGCCGCCGCTCTGCTGGGCGACCCGGAGGTGCTGATCCTGGACGAACCCACCGTGGGGCTGGACCCGGCCCAGATGATCGAGTTCCGCACCCTGATCCGCCAGCTGGGCCGCAAGCACACGGTGATCCTCTCCAGCCACATTTTGAGCGAGGTGAGCGCCGTCTGCGACCAGGTGCTGATCCTGTCCCGGGGGCGGCTGATGGCCCAGGGCACCCCGGACCAGCTGGCCGACCGCCTGGCGGGCCGTGCCCGGTTACAGATCCTGGTGCTGGGCCAGGCGGACACCGCCGCCGCGGCTGTGAAAGCCCTGGAGGGAGTATGCGAAGTGAAGGCTGACCCGGAATCGGAAGGCCGGGCCCGTCTGACCGTCACGCTGGACGCAGGGGCCGCGCCGCAGCAACAGGCGGCCGTGAGCCTGGCTTTGGCCGCCGCCGGCTGCGCGGTGCTGCGGCTGGAGGCCGAGGCTATGAGCCTGGAAGAGGTATTTTTGCAGCTGACCGAAACACCGCAGGAGGGAGACCAGGAAGAATGAGCGCGATCTTCAAGCGGGAATGGAAATGTATGTTCAGCGGGATGCTGGGCTACGCCCTCTGTGCCGCCTATGTGCTGGTGGGCGGGCTGTATTTCTGGGTATACAACCTGCTGAACCTGTACCCCGACTTTGGCTACACCCTCTACGGCACCACCTTTGCCATGCTGGTGTTCATCCCCATCCTGACCATGCGCAGCCTGGCGGAGGAGCGCCGCTCCCACACCGATCAGCTGCTCCTCACCGCGCCGGTGGGCGTTCCTTCCCTGGTGGCGGGCAAATATCTGGCGATGGCGGCTGTGTTCACGGTACCGGTGGCGATCCTGGGGCTTTGTCCGCTGGTGATGCGGCTGTACGGCACGGTCAGCCTGCCCAAAGCGTATGGCGCGCTGCTGGGCTACTGGCTGCTGGGCTGCGCGGGCATCGCCATCGGCCTGTTTTTCAGCGGGCTGACCGACAGCCCCATCATCGCCGCCCTGTCCACCTTTGGGGTGCTGCTGCTGAGTTATCTGATGCCCGGCATCCAGAGCCTGTTTGCCGTGGGCAGCCTGCTGGCACTGGGGGTGTTCGGGCTGCTGGCCGCGCTGGCCGGCCTGCTGGCCGGCATCCGAAGCCGCAGCCTGATGCTGGGCATGCTGGTATTTCTGGCCCTGTGCGCCGCTTTACTTGCCCTCTACGCGCTGCGCAGCGCCACCCTCACCAGCGCTTTTACCGCTCTTCTGGGGGCACTGGGGCTGTTCACACCCTTTGAGAATTTTATCTACGGGATCTTCAGCATCCCGGCGGTGATCTACTATCTGAGCATTACAGCGCTGTTTTTGTTCCTGGCGGGCCAGGGACTGGAAAAGCGCCGCTGGAGTTGAAAGGAGGCCCGCGCATGGGAAAGAAGCCCCGCGGAGAACGGCCAAAGCGCCGCTTTTTCCTTCCTCTGCCCGGTCGGCCCACCGCCCGGGTATTCCGCAACGGTTCAGCCGCCACGCTGCTGACCGTGCTGGCGGTAACGGCTACTGTGCTGGTGAATCTGATCGCCCGGGCCCTGCCCGCCTCGGTCGGCCAGTTTGACTTGAGCGAGACCGGACTGTATACCCTGGGGGATGTATCGCTGGGAATCTTGGACCAGCTGGATCAGGACGTGACCATCTACTATCTGGCCCAGACCGGCACCGTGGACAGCAACGTGACCGCTCTGCTGGACCAGTATGCCGGGCACAGCGGCCACATCCGCTGGCAGCAGAAGGATCCGGCCCTATACCCCGGGTTCGCCCGCCAGATGGGGGTGGAGGACGCCACCGACGGCAGCCTGATCGTGACCAGCGGCGAGCGCACCAAACTGGTG
Organism: uncultured Gemmiger sp.; assembly: GCA_944388245.1. Classification (GTDB taxonomy): domain Bacteria; phylum Bacillota; class Clostridia; order Oscillospirales; family Ruminococcaceae; genus Gemmiger_A. Next base: position 44,626 of record CALXIA010000011.1, read on the forward strand.
GACAGCAGCCTGCTCTACACCAACGAATTCGACTACGATACCTACACTACTGTGGCCAGCTTTGACGCAGAAAATCAGATCACCAGCGCGCTGCAATATGTGACCGGCGGCGAACTGCCGGTAGTATACCAGCTGACCGGGCACGGGGAGATGGCGCTCTCCGGCGGGGTGCAGCAGGCGCTGGCATTGCAGAATGTGGAACTGCGGGACTTGAATCTGCTGACCGAGGACATTCCGGAGGACGCCTACGCGCTGGTGATCTGCGCCCCCGGCTCGGATTTTGCCCTGGAAGACGTGGAAGCGCTGCGCACCTGGCTGCTGGATGGCGGCCGGATGCTGGTCTGCACCGATCCTGGGGCGGACACCCCCAATCTGGACAGCCTGATGGAGGACTGGGGGCTCAGCCGGATCGACGGATTGGTCATCGAGGGCAGCAGCTCCCACTATCTGCAGGGCGCGTCCTATTATCTGCTGCCGGACCGGGGCAGCCATCCCATCAACGACGCGGTTGAAGAGGGGCTGTATGTGCTGGCTCCGGAGGCACAGGCCATCCGGGTGGCGGATTCGCTGCCCGAGGGGGTGGCGGTGACCGAACTGCTGACCACCAGCGACAGCGCCTACAACAAGGCCGACGGCTACGACATGGCCACACTGGACAAAGAGGAGGGGGACGAGACCGGCCGGTTCGCGCTGGCGGTAGCCGCCACCCTGGGCGCGGCGGACGGCGACGACGAAGAGGCGGCGGGCGACAGCGGGCCGGAAAGCCGGCTTGTCTGGCTGAGCTGCCCGACGCTGTTCATGACCGACGAACTGGACACGATCACCGCCGGCGGCAACGGACAGTTTGTGCTGGGCTGTGTAAGCTGGCTGGCCGACCAGGACACCACCTCCCTGATCGCCGCCAAGAGCCTGATGCTGGAGGGGTTGAGTTTGAGTTCCGGCCAGGTGAGCCTGTGGGCTGGCATTTTCCTGGTGCTCATTCCGCTGACGCTGCTCATCCTGGGCATCGTGGTGACCCTGAAACGGAGGAGACGCTGATGAAACAAAAACGGCTGCTGCTGGCCGGCATGATCGGTCTGGTGGCGCTTCTGGGGGTCGGCCTGGCGCTGGTGAGCCTGCTGGCCCGGGAGCCGGAAACCGAACCGGATACCACCATTGCTCTGACCGACTACGCCCCGGCAGATATCACCGCGATCCAGTACACCCGCGAGGGCGAGACGGTGGAACTGGCGCTGGTGACCGAGACGGTGGAGACTGCCGATGCCAGCACTGGCGAAGCCGTCACCGAGGAGGAAAGCCGCTGGGTACTGGCCGACCGGCCGGAAGAAACGGTGGATCAGACGCTGGTCAACAGCATGACCACAGCGCTGGGCACCCTGACCACTACCCGGGATCTGGGCGAGAACGGGAGCCTGGCCCAATTCGGGCTGGATGAACCGTCTCTGACGGTGCAGGCCACCGCCAACAGCACGGAACACTGCTACTACTTCGGTGACACCAACCCGGTGACCGGCGAGGTCTACCTGATGGTGGAGGGTGCGACCAGCCTGTACACCGTGCGCTACACCAGCCTGAACGTGTTCCAGTACAGTGCGGACGATCTGGTACAGGTCATCACCGCCGATGTACAGCCGGAATCGTCCCTTGCAGAATGACCCAATGCTCTTCTTTTTCAGAGCGGCACAGCAGGCGCTGTGCCGCTCTGTTTTTTGTGCAGCAATTCACTTTTGGGCCTCTCTGCCCATTCTCTTTGCTTCCTGATATGGTTTCACAATCTACAAGGTCTCTCTTGCACAGGCGCAAAAACGAGGTATAATAATACAAACGGTTCCTTTTTTGCCTCATGCCTTAATAAAATAATAAATTTTTTTGCCGGCCTGCAATAAACCGCCTGCGCCGTGCATTACCAAGATGACAGGAGCGAAAAGTCATGCTGACAAGCCTATTGGCAATCAACGCCTCGCAGCCCGCCGCGCAACACAGTTCAGAACTGGAACAGCTGCTGCGCGGGGTGGCCGCCGGAGACCGGGAATCTCTGGCCGAGCTGTACAGCCGCACCCGGGCGGCCGTGTACGGGCTGGCGTTGTCCTACCTGAAAAACGGGCAGGATGCCCAGGACATTACCCAGGACACATTTGTTCGGGTATGGGAAAAAGCTGGGCAGTATCGCTCTCAGGGAAAGCCCTTGAGTTGGCTGCTTGCCATTGCGCGGAATCTGGCGCTGATGAAGCTGCGCAGCGCGCAACGCACAGACCTGCTTGCAGAAGACGAATGGCTGCTTGTACCGGCGCAGGACTCCCCCTTGACAGCCGAAGACCGGCATCTGCTGGATCTGGCGGTCAACGCGCTGGCCGATGATGAACGTCGAGTGGTCATGCTTCACGCCGTAGCCGGCTTGAAGCACCGGGAAATCGCCAGCTTATTGGAAATGCCGCTGGCCACCGTCCTGTCAAAATATCACCGCGCATTGAAGAAAATGAAGCAGCGGCTGAAAGGAGATGAGGCGCAATGACCAATCAGGAATTGGAGACACGGCTTCGGCAAGCAACACAACATGCCGTCCCGGACGATCTGGACGCGATCCTCTCCCGATGTGACAGCCCCACGAAAGGAACTGTGATTTTAATGGAAGAGAAGAGAAGGTTTAATCCCAAGGCCGGACTGTGGATCGCGGCCGCCGCCTGTGCCGCCCTCGCGCTGGGCGTGGCGGGCTTTGGACTGGGCGCGAATTGGCAGGCTGGCAGTCAGGTAGCCAGCATCGTGTCGCTGGATGTGAACCCCAGCGTAGTGTTGGAAGTGAACAATAAAGAACAGGTTCTGAACGCCCTGGCCATGAACAACGACGGGCAAACGGTTCTGGGCGATATGGACCTGAAGGGCAGCCAGTTGAACGTGGCGGTGAACGCCATCGTGGGTTCGATGGTCAAAAACGGTTATCTGGATGAACTGGCCAACTCGATCCTGATCACCGTGGAAGACGAAAATGCCGCCCGCGGGCAGGCGCTGCAGCAGACTTTGACCCAGGAGGTCAGCGAAGCGCTGGCCGCCAACGCGCAGAACGGCGCGATCCTTTCTCAGACAGTCGATCCCAGCAACGCCGCCCTGCAGCAGAAAGCCGATGAATACGGCATCACCTTGGGCAAAGCTACCCTGATCCAGTCCATGGTGGATCAGAACACCCAGCTTCGGTTTGAGGATCTGGCCGGCCTGACCGTGAACGAATTGAATCTGCTGGCCGCCAACGCCAAAAACACCCCGACCCAGGTTGTCTCTACCGGTATCGCCAGCGATGACGCCTACATCGGCGTGGAAGCCGCTAAAACCGCGGCGTATGCCCATGCCGGCGTGAACGCGGCGGACGTGGTCGGCGTTCAGGTGGATTTCGACTACGAGCGCGGCCAGATGGTTTATGAACTGGAATTCTATGTGAACGGCGTGGAATACGAATATGATGTGAACGCATCCACCGGCGAAATCGTAAAATACGAGCAGGACCACAAGATGGTCGCTGTCCAGCCGCAGAGCACCCCGGTTTCCCAGAGCACTCCGGTTCCGCAGGCCACTCAAGCCCCGCAGGCTACTCAGGCCCCCCAGGCCACCCAGGCTCCCCAGAGCACACCTGTTCCCCAGACCACTACCCAGCAGCAAGCCCCCCAAGGCACTCTGACCAGCCAGCAGGCCCAGGAAAAGGCGTTTGCCCATGCGGGCGTGGACGCCTCCAACGTGACGGTGACCAAGTGCCAGCTGGATTGGGATGACGGGTACCAGATATATGAGATCGAATTCTGGTCCGGCAACGTCGAATACGATTACGAGATCGACGCCACCACCGGTACCGTCTTCAAGCGGGAGCAGCAGACCCACGCAGTGAGTATCGGCCAGGTGATCACCGCCGCGCAGGCTCGTGACGCCGCTCTTGCCGCCGCCGGCCTGTCCCTGAACGATGTGTGGGATCTGGACATCAGCGATGAGCTGGACGAACGCACTCCTCATTACGAAGTGGAATTCAAGTGTGCCAACGGCGAGTATGAGTATTATATCAACGCCCAGGACGGCAGTGTAATCAACTACCGTCAGGAGTCCTATCACCGTTGATTCGCTTATAAAACCAAACGCCGCCGGGCGAAACAGCAACGTCTGTTTTGCCCGGCGGCCATTTTTTACTGGCAGATTTTTAGAAGTGGATGAACTTCTGAATATCCTTATTGGCGCCCATGATCAGGATTGTCTCATTGTTTTCAAAGATATATTCCGGCTTCGGCAGCGGCTCCAGAACGTCTCCCCGCTTGATCGCCAAGATACTAATGTGATACTTCTGCCGCACCGCCAGCTGCACAATGCTCTTGCCGATCCAGCTTTCCGGCACGGTGGTCTCATAGATCGAATGATCCGCGTTCAACTCAATATAATCGAACACATTATCCGAGCCGTAGCGGACCGCCGCGCGAATGGCCATCTGCTTTTCCGGGTACACCACATCGTCCGCCCCGTTGCGCAGCAGGAATTTGGCGTGTACATCCCGGTTGGCACGGGCCAGCACAAACCGGGCGCCATAGTCCTTCAGCAGCGCGGTGGTCTCCAGAGAACTCTGGAAATTGTCACCGATCGCCACCACACACAGGTCAAAATCGCGCACTCCCAGCGAAGCGATAAACTGTTCGTTGGTGGAATCCCCGATCTGGGCGTTGGTCACCAGGGGCAGGATCTCGTTGACCCGGTCCTCATTCACGTCCACCGCCAGCACATCGTGGTTCATTTCGTTGAACTTCTGCGCCATGTGGCGGCCAAAGCGGCCCAGGCCAATCAATAAAATGGACTTCATACAATTCCTCCTGTTCGGTTCTGAACAAAAATGGCTTAACCAATCGTAATACGTTCCTGCGGAAGCTGGGACGGCGTAGGCACATGCCCGCTGACCAGCGCGTAGATCATGGTGAGACCGCCCACGCGGCCAAAATACATCAGCACAATCAGAATCACCTGGGACAGCGGCCCCAGGCCTGTGGTGCAGCCCAGCGTGAGCCCCACCGTGCCAATCGCGGAAGCGCACTCAAACAGCACCATGCTCAGCGGCAATCCCTCCACCAGCGTAATGATCACGGCCCCCGCCAAAAACAAGGTCATATACATCACAATGATCGCCACCGCGCTGCGCAGCACATCCTGCGGGATGCGCCGGCCAAAGGTGGTGACCCCATCCCGCTTGGAATATACCGCCCGCACCGTCAAAAACACGACGGCCAGCGAAGTGGTCTTGAAACCGCCCGCCGTGGAACCGGGCGAACCGCCTGTGAGCATCAAAAAAATCATCAGCAGAATGGTGACCGGGTGCAGCAGGGTCAGGTCCACCGTATTGAATCCGGCCGTTCGGGTGGTGACCGACTGGAACAACGCCGCCCACAGCCGTTCCCCCAGGCTCAGACCTTGCCAGGCAGTCTGGTTGAACTCGTAGGTAAACAGATAAATCGCCGGCAATACCAGCAGCAAGCCGGTGGTCACCAACACCATCTTGGTTTGCAGGCGGTACGCATGGAAGCGGAACTTGTTGCGCAGGATATCGCTCCAGGCGAAAAAGCCGATACCGCCCGATACGATCAACACCATGATCACCAGGTTGACCAGCCAGTCACCGGTATAGCAGACCAATGAACTGAAGGGCGCGCGCACCCCCATCAGGTCAAATCCCGCGTTGCAGAATGCGGACACCGAATGAAACAGCCCATACCAGGCGCCCTGCACAAAGCCAAACTCCGGAATGAACCGAAACGCCAGCAGAACAGCAGAGACCAACTCCATCGCCAGGGTAAAGCGAAGGATAAAACCGGTCAGCCGCACGATCCCGCCCACCTGAGGCGCGGAAATCGATTCCTGCATCACATATCTCTGCCGAAAGCCGATCCGCCGGCCGGACAGCACCGAAACGATGACCGCCATCGTCACCACCCCCATCCCGCCGATCTGGATGAGCAGCAGAATGATGGCCTGACCAAACACCGACCAGTAGGTGGCGGTATCCACCACCACCAGGCCGGTCACACAGGTGGCGGACGTAGCGGTAAACAACGCGTCCAGGAAAGGAGTTACCTGGCGGCTTTGAGACGAAATGGGCAGCATAAGCAGCAATGCCCCGGCGAGAATTAAGAGCCCAAAACTACCCAGCACGATCTGGGCCGGTGAAATCTGTCGTAATCGCTTTTGCACGGTTTTCCTCCGATACTGTTTTCGCAAAATGCTTTGGTTCCCGCCCAATCGGGCGTAAAAAGGGATATGCTGGCTCTACTATAATACATCCATAGTCGGTTTGCAAGTCTGTTTGTACAGGATGCATCCGGCGCAACATTTTGGGTACAACTTTTCAATCCGCCAAACCATTCTTTGATCTGAAGTGGTAAATTTTCGTATTTCAGGATTTTTTCGTGCAAAACATGGACTTTTGTTGAATTTTCTGGTATAATGACCCGTAGCATTGTCAGGAGGTGTTTTCCGTGTCGGGGGTCTACAAGCAGTCCTTCAAGCAAAATTATACCGATAATGTAGAACTTTCCATCTTCAACTGCGGGCTTGAATCCTGCACACCGGGGCACACCTGGGGGCCGGGCATCCGGGACCATTATCTGATCCATCTGGTTGTTTCCGGGCGGGGAACCTACCGGATCGGCCAGCAATCCTATTCTCTGGAGGCCGGCCATTTGTTTTTGATCAAGCCCAACCAGCTGATCAGCTATACTGCCGATATGGAGGACCCCTGGGAATACTATTGGGTCGGGTTCAACGGCGCCTTTGCCAGCAAGTTTGTGCAGCAGACCCCCTTTACCGACGCGCGGCCGGTACACCGCTGCAAGGACATGGAAAAGCTCAAGGAACTGTTGCACGGCATTTATCTGCATCGGGGGCCGGAACCCCAGAATGAAGCCATGATGGTGGGATACCTGTATCTGTTCATGGCCAATCTGATCCAGGAAGCGCAGGAGATGGAAAGCCGCACCGGCAACTCCAGTTCGCAGTATGTGCTCAATGCCATCAAGTACATTCAGTTCAACTACTCGCAGGACATCAGCATCGACGATATCGCCAAATCCGTGGGGGTCAGCCGCAGCCATCTGTACCGGGTATTCATGAGCAACGTGGGCCAGAGCCCGATCGATTATCTGACCAGCTACCGCATCAACGAGGCGTGCGCGCTGCTGCGCACTTCGCAGCTTTCCATTGCTGAGATCGCCGTGTCGGTGGGCTTTTTCGATCAATTTTACTTTTCACGCGTATTCAAGAAAGCCAAGGGCGTCCCTCCCAGCAAGTACATGGCCAGCTTTGAACATGCATCCAACTCTGAAAAATAAAGGATCCCCTTCATGAAACGTTATCTGATTCATATACTGGAATTTTACCTGATCGCGGGCACCCTGTGTGCCTGCGGATACGCCGCCCTGCTGCTGGGCGGCTATTTTGACCAGGCCCCCCGGGCCGTGTACATTCAGCAGGAGGGCGCGGAAGGCGCCTTTGCCGACCAGATCGCCGCAATGCTGGGCGATGACCTGCGCCTGACCATCGCGGACAGCGGCGATGATCTTTTGACACAGGCCACCGAACTGCTGGAGTCGGACGCCTGCGCGCTGGTGCTGGATCTGAAGACCATCCCGGAAAACGCGCAGGCCCTCACCGAACTGGCCCGGGAAAAGCAGATCGCCCTGATCTGGCTGGGCGCCCGGCCCGACGCAAAGGTGCTGGAATACGAAAACAGCTGGTATGTGGGCAGTGACCCGGCACAGGCCGGCGAATTGTTGGGCGAACAGGCGGCCATGCTGTTCCGGGAGGGAACAGCTGCCGATCGGAACGCCGATCTCCTGCTGCAATATGTGTGGGCCGGCAACACCGCGTTTGCCGATGCCGGCACGCTGCAACAATATATTCTGGACGAATGTGAGCATTACGGGGTTTATACCGCCCAGGTGGGATCGCTGAGCGGGACCGAGCAGGATCTGGCGGAACAGGCCGGCGTGGAACTGGCCGAGCCGTCTGCCCAGCCGGAGATCCTGTTTTTCTCCGACCCGCAGGCACTGGAATCCATGGAACTGGCCCGCCCCTCCCTGCCCTGGTGGGCGGAGGACAGCAGCCTGCCCGTGCTGACCACCGCCCCCAGCCGGGAGGTTGCCTCCAGCCTGATCCAAAAGGGTCAGGCCGCCGCGGTGGCCTGGTACGACGGCACCACCGCCTCTCAACTGGTAACCGCCATGCTGCGCAATACGGCCGCTCTGCGCTTTGTCGGGCAGGGTGAGGACATTCAGCCCGACGGGCAGTTTTTTGCCATACCCTATCAACTGATGACCGCTTGACCCAAAGGAGGGCCGCTATGTCTGTGCGGAAGAATGCCGTGATCCCACTCCGAATTGAGAGCCTGTCCAGCGACGGAAACGGTGTGGGCCGGGCTGAGGGGCAAGCGATCTTTGTTCCCGGCTGCGCGGTCGGTGATGAAATCCTGGCCCGCATTGTGAAAGACTGCGGCCGCTACGCCTTTGCCATCGTGGAGGAACTCCGCCACCCTGGCCCCGGCCGTGTGCCGCCGGATTGCCCGGTCAGCACCCGTTGCGGCGGATGCTGTTTCCGTCATCTGGACTACGGGACCGAATGCAAGGCCAAGGAGAGTTTTGTACAGGACGCGTTTACCCGCATCGGGGGAATGGATCTTGCGGTGGAGCCGATCCTGCCCGCCCCCTCTCCCCTGCGTTACCGCAACAAGGTACAGTTGCCGGTAGGGGTCGGGCCGGACGGGCATCTGACCACCGGATTTTACGCCGGGCGCAGCCACCGGATCGTGCCCTGTGCGGACTGTCTGCTGCAGCCGGAATGGATGAACCAGGCGGCGCAGGCAGCCTGTCAATTGCTGGAACAGGCTGGCGTCACCGCCTACGATGAGGCGGCCGGTACCGGTCTGATCCGGCACCTGTTTTTGCGGGAGGGCTGGCACAGCGGCCAACGGCTTCTGTGTTTTGTGGTCAACGGGGACCGTTTGCCGCGGGAGGCAGAACTCGCCGCAAAACTGGCACAGGAGTTTTCTCTCACCACCGCACTTCTCAACCAAAACACCGCCAACACCAACGTGATTCTTGGCCGCACAACCCGCACGCTGCTGGGGCCAGGGTACATCACGGACACGCTGGCCGGGGTTCCCATCCAAATGGGGGTGCACGAATTTTATCAGGTCAACACCCCTGCCGCCGAGCAGCTGTACGCGGTGGCCCGGCAATACGCCGCGCTTCGCTCTCAGGACCATCTGCTGGATGTGTACTGCGGAATGGGCACCATCGGGCTGTCCATGTATAGCGATTGTGCCCGGTTGACCGGGATCGAGGTCGTGCCCCAATCGGTGGACGCTGCCCGGGAAGTGGCGGCGCGCATGGGGGCAGACCGGGCGGAATTTTTCTGCATGGACGCGGGGCAGGCCGCAGAACGGCTGTCCCGGCAGCCCGGATACCAGCCCGATGTGATCGTGCTGGATCCCCCACGCAAGGGCTGCGACGCCGCCACCCTGAACGCTGTGGCCCGTATGGCCCCACGGACCATTGTCATGGTCAGCTGCAACCCGGCCACCGCCGCCCGGGACGCCCGCACTCTGGCCGACCTGGGGTATGCAACACGCCAGATACAGCCGGTGGACCTGTTCCCGCGCACCAGACACGTGGAGACTGTATGTTTATTGTCCAAACTTCAAGCGAAGCAACATATCGAGATAAACTTGGATATGGACGAGCTTGATTTGACCGATGCGGAGAAGAAAGCTACCTACCAAGAAATCAAGGATTATGTGCTGGAGCATAGCGGCTTGAAAGTCAGCAGCTTGTATATCGCACAGATAAAGCAAAAGTGCGGTATCATCGAGCGTGAGAACTACAATAAGCCGAAGTCTGAGGACGCTAAACAGCCGGGGTGCCCGCCGGA